>CAZAQM010000038.1:0-12976 GCA_964487385.1 uncultured Dethiobacter sp. | reverse complement strand
ATCTTTTTCTTTTCCATTTTCCCCTTGCGCTGCAGGACTTTCAGCCCTGCTTCAACCCCTCCGGCAACTGCCGCCGTATTTTCGAAGGCCACGTGAATCCAGGGCACCTCCCAGGAGGTAAAGGGAAAGGGTGTGGATATTATTTCCATGCACCCCGTGGCACTGGCCACGATGACATCCGGCCCCAGGGCCTTATGGATGAGCCGTAGCGCCAGGACTTCGCCGCACCCTTCGCATGCCCTGTGCCCGGAAGCAAAATATTCGTGCATACCCAATTTTTTTACGGGAAAAAGTTTTCTTTTCGGCATTTTTTCCACTTCCTCGCTCTACCCCCTTGCTCCGAAAATTTGGTAAAGGGAAGCCTTTCCGGAAACGGAGGAGGCAAACATCTCCTGAAACGATCCCACGGTGACCTCCCTGCCCCCCAGGCCGGCAACAAAGTTAAAAACCTGCGGACGGCTTGCTTCATTGTAAAGAGTGGAACGGATCTCCCCGGCAACGGGCCCGCACGGGCCTCCGGGTGAAAGAGCCCGGTCGATGACGATCAGCCTCCGGGCCTGGCCCATCGCCTGCAAAAAATCTTCCCGGGGAAAGGGGCGCCAGAGCCGTAATTTGATAAGTCCCGCCTTATGGCCCTGCCGGCGCAGCAGCCTGACCGCCTCCCCCGCCGTTTCGCCGATGCTGCCCATGGTTACAAAGAGGGTTTCGGCATCATCCGCATAGTATTTTTCCACGGGGCGGTATTCCCGGCCGCACAGGGCCCCCCAATCCTCCCAGGCCTGCAATATATGCGGATATGAGGCCAAAAGCGCCTCCGCCTGGGCCTTCTTGGCCTCAGTAAAGAGCGTGGGCATGGTATAAGCACCCATGGTCACCGGCTTGTCCGGATGAAGCGTAAAGAGCGGCCGGAAAGGGGGAAGATACTTGTCGATCGACTCCTGCCCCAGCAGCTCGATGGGTTCAAACATATGCGTGAGGATAAAACCGTCCATATTGATCATCACCGGCAGGAGGACATCGTTATTCTCGGCGATCTTGTAGGCAATCATGACATGATCGAAAACCTCCTGGCCATTTTCGGCAAAAAGCTGGATCCAGCCGCAATCCCGAACTGACATCACATCGCTGTGATCGTTCCAGATGGAAAGGGGGCCGGAAAGGGATCGGTTGGCCAGGATCATCACGATGGGCAGCCTAAGCGCTGGAACGATGTAAACGATCTCGCTCATCAGGGCCAGCCCCTGTGAACTCGTGCAGGTAAAAGAGCGCGCTCCGACCGCGGCGCTCCCAATACAGAGACTAAGCGCCGAATGTTCCGATTCAACCGGAACAAACTCGGCATCCATCTCCCCATCGGCGACAAATCTGGAAAGGCGCTCCACGATATGCGTTTGCGGGGTAATGGGATAGGCGGCAACGACATCCACATTGCACAGCCTCACTGCCTCAGCCGCAGCAAAAGATACTTCCATCCCCAGATGGTTTTGCATTATATTTCCTTCTCCTTTTCCATATGTATGGCACCCGTCGGGCATTCAGCAGCACAGATTCCGCAGCCCTTGCAATAGTTCAGGTCGACGATATAATAGCCTTTTTCATCCTTTTGGTAGGCCATATCCGGGCAAAAAATCCAGCACATTCCGCATTTAATACAGAGTCCCTTCTCCAGCACAGGAAAGATGGCCCTCCAATCACCGGTATGAAAGGCTCTTGAATTTCCCGGTTCGGCAATGACACAGCCCGGTTCAAGATCTTTCCATCCATATTCAAGATCCGCCTTGGGCATTTTAAGTTTCCTCCCTTTCCTCCGTAACGTTTTTTTCCTGTGGCTGCTGCGGCCGCCAGCCCGGAGCAAGCCGCGCCTCCTGGAAGGCCCTCTCCATGGCCCAAATATTATGCAGGGACATTTCCTCGTTAAAACGCATTTTAATGGCCTTGATCAGGGCATCCATGCTGATAATATCGGCCGCCCGGACCAGCGCCCCCAGTAAAACCGTATTGGTAACGGGCAGCTTTAATATATCCAAGGCAATGCGTGACGCATCGACGGTGACTATTTTGTGCAGCCCCCTGGTCGCAAAACTGAGGGGATCATTTGCGGAATTAACGATCAGAATGCCGTCATCGCCAAGCCCTGATCTGACATCGGAGGAACGAAAGAGCGAAGGATCGAGGACAACGACAATATCGGGGTTCTCAATGACCGAACGCAAATAAATCGGCTTCCCGCTTATGCGGCAGAATGCCGTTACCGGTGCGCCGCGCCTTTCAGCCCCGAAACTGGGAAACGCCCGGGCATACTTGCCCTCAACGATGGCAGCCTGGGCCAAAAATTCGGCGGAAGTCACCGCCCCCTGCCCCCCCCTGCCGTGAAAACGAATTTCCTGCATATTTTACCATCACCCCCGTGGAACCATTATGATTGTTGCCACTTTTGAGAAACTTATAAGCATATTATAATAGGCGCGCGAATAAAGCGCAAATGATATTGTGAGTTTAGATGCTTATTAAAAAGTAAAGGTTTCTTCCGGCCAGATGTTGCTTCTTCCCATGGCGGTAATGAAACGTTGGTAAAAAGCCGGGTAGCGGGAGGCCAGGTAATGGACGATCTCGCCCATCTCTTTTCTTTTCGTCTCTCCGGCAGCGGGACAGGGGTTGTCGAGCACCGGAAGCCCTTTTAATTCGACCAGAGAAGAAAGCGCTTGCTGGGGGGTATAAATCAGCGGCCTGATGAGGTAGAGCCCACGGCGGCTCAGGTACGTATGGGGTTTAAAGGTATCAAATCTTCCTGTAAAAATGAAATTCAGAAAAAACGTTTCCGCGGCATCGTCGAGGTGATGCCCCAGGGCAACCCTATTGCAGCCCAACTCCTGGGCCGTCTTGTGCAGCGCCCCCCTTCTCAGCTTGGCGCAGAGGGAACAGGGGTTTTTTTCCTTCCTCGTCTCGAAGACAATCCTGGCAATCAACGTTTTTTCGATGGCCAGCGGTATGCCCAGATCGGAACAATAACGTTCGAGGGCAGGATAGTCCATATCCCAGCCCATATCCACAGTTATAGCCTGAAGCGAGAAGGGAAATGGGGCGTGTGCCCGGACCTGGGAAAGAAGATAAAGAAGGGCGCTGCTATCCTTTCCCCCGGAAACGCCCAGGGCGATTTTGTCCCCTTCTCTAATCATTCCATATTTAATGATCGTTTTTTTTACCGTGGACAGAAGCCATTTGCTGTGGTTTGGATTCAAAGTACCGCCTTCCTTATTTAACAAAAAGATAATAAAAACAAAGGTCACGCCAAAACTGAGATAATATCCCGTCCCGGCGTGACCTTGGATAGCACCAATCAGGCTGTAAACAATTTAATATCTTCCTCGACGGTACCTATGCCGGCAATCCCGAAATTCTCCACAAGAACTTTGGCTACGTTGGGCGACAGGAAGCCCGGCAGGGTTGGCCCGAGGTGGATGTTTTTCACGCCCAGATAAAGCAGGGCCAACAGAACGATAACGGCCTTCTGCTCATACCAGGAAATATTGAACCCAATGGGCAGATCATTGATATCCTCCAGGCCAAAAGCTTCTTTTAGTTTCAGGGCGATGACCGCCAGCGAATAGCAATCATTGCACTGGCCTGCGTCCAAAACCCGGGGGATTCCGCCGATATCGCCCAGGGGAAGCTTATTGTAACGGTATTTGGCGCAGCCGGCGGTAAGGATGACGGTATCCTTGGGAAGCTTCTCTGCAAATTCCGTATAATAACTTCTGGATTTCATCCTGCCGTCACAGCCGGCCATAACGATGAACTTTTTGATTGCGCCGGATTTGACCGCATCGATGACCTTATCGGCCAGGGCCAGCACCTGGTTATGGGCAAAACCGCCGACAATCTTGCCGGTTTCGATCTGCTCGGGAGCGGGAAGCGTCTTGGCCAGGGCGATAATTTCCGAAAAGTCCTTCTTGCCATTTTCATCGGCGACGATATGCCTGCAGCCGGGGTAACCGGTCGAACCGGTGGTAAAGATCCTGCCTCTCACCTCTTCGCTCCGCGGGGGAACAATGCAGTTGGTGGTAAAGAGGATGGGACCGTGGAACGATTCAAATTCACTCAGTTGTTTCCACCAGGCGTTGCCATAGTTGCCGGCAAAATGATCATATTTTTTAAAAGCCGGATAGTAATGGGCCGGCAGCATCTCGCTATGGGTATAAACGTCCACCCCCGTGCCTTTGGTCTGCTCCAGCAGCTGCTCCAGGTCGAGCAGATCATGGCCGGTAATGAGGATGGCGGGATTGTTCCTCACGCCAATGTTCACCTCGGTAATCTCCGGGTTCCCATATTTTGATGTGTTGGCCTCGTCCAGCAGCGCCATGGCCTTGACACCGTACTCGCCTGTTTTTAGGGTCAGCGCCACGAGATCGCCGACGGAAAGCGTATCGTCCAGCGTAGCGGCCAGGGCCTCGTAGATAAAGGCATTGACCTCCAGGTTTTCCTTGCCGATATTTTTCGCATGTTCAGCGTAGGCTGCCATGCCCTTTAGACCATAGGTGATCGTTTCCCGCAGCGAACGGATATCCTCGTTTTCCGTGGCGAGCACGCCGACGGAGGCTGCCTTGTCCAGCATGGATTCCTTCGAATCCACGGTAAAGGCGGCCGCATCGTGCAAATTATCCACATGAACAGACTTTTTAAGATCTTCCCTAAAGGAAAGCATATTCCGGATCTGTCCCTCGATTGCCCCATCGTCAAAGTTTGCGTTGGTAATGGTCATGAACAAACCATTGAGAACCCCGTAGTTCATTTCATCATACCTGCTAATGTCAACTTTACCCTTGATAACGACCTCCGCAAGGCCCCTTAGCGTATAGATCAGCAGGTCCTGCAATCTGGCCACTTCTTCAATTTTCCCACAGACACCCTTGATTGTACAACCGGTGTTTTTCGCCGTTTCCTGGCATTGGTAGCAAAACATACTGTCGCTTCCCCTCCCTAAAATTTGATCTGAATTTTATGCCCTGGCTATTTTTTTGCCAAACTCCACTGCGGCTATCTGTGCATCAAGGTCCGGATTCCACTGGTTTCGGTATCCCTCGGCAATCACTTCAAAACCTGCATTTCCCATCAGCTCATTAATGACTTTCACCGATTCGCCGCTCCAGCCGTAACAACCAAAGGCCGCAGCCTTCTTGCCCTTGAACTTTAATTGTTTCATCAGATGAATAAAGGCGGCTACCGAATGCAAAATCGTGTTGGAGATAGTAGGCGATCCCATCACTACTGTCCTGGATTTAAAAACCTCGGTAATCACATCGTTTTCATCGCTCTTGGCCAGGCTGCAAACCTTAACGGTCGCTTCCGCATCGGCCAGCCCGATTCCCTCGGCAATTTTCTCCGCCAAAAGCTTTGTGCCGTTCCACATCGTATCATAAACAATAGTTATCTGGTTTTCCTGATAATCACTTGCCCACTGGGAATATTTTTCCACGATCTGCAGGGGGTTCTCCCTCCAGATAACGCCGTGACTGGTGGCAATAATATCGAAGGGCAGATTAAAGGAGATAACTTCCTCCAGCTTTTTTCTTAATATGGCGCTGAAGGGCGTTAAAATATTGGCGTAATACTTAATGGATTCATTGAACAGATCGCATTGATCCACCTGATCGTTAAATAATTTTTCCGTTGCCAGGTGCTGGCCAAATGCATCGTTGCTGAAAAGAATATTATCTTTGGTAAGGTACGTTGCCATGCTGTCCGGCCAGTGCAGCATGGGCATCTCCACAAAGATCAGTTCCTTGCCATTGCCAATCTCAATTTTATCCCCGGTCTTCACCACGCGAAAGTCCCAATCCTGGTGGAATTGCCCTTTTAGTGACTTAACTGCATTTGCCGTGCAATAGATTGGTTTATCGGGAATGTGCTTCATAAGGGCCGGAAGCCCGCCGCTGTGATCGATCTCCCCGTGATTTGCTATGATATAATCAATCTTGTCCAGATCGATCTCTTTGGCCAGGTTCTCAACAAATTCCTCGGCAAAAGGATCCCAGACAGTATCGATGAGAACCGTTTTCTCCTCCTGGATCAAGTAGGAATTGTAGGTTGAGCCTTTATGGGTAGAATATTCGTTCCCGTGAAACTTGCGGAGTTCCCAGTCCACCTTGCCTACCCAGTACACATTATTTTTGATATGCTTTTTCATTTACGGCCGCTCTCCTCTTTCATTTATTCAATTTCCCACGAGCAGCGGAAACGGAACAGCCCGTCCTCCGGCGCCCATCGCTCAGGGCGCTATACCCCCTGCTGCCTTTGGAGCCGGCGCCTTCACGACGATAAGCTCCAGCGTTTCATCGTGCAGATTTTTTACGTTCATCCTGGTCTGAAACGGTATTTTTAGCAGGGTCCCGGCTTCATATTCGTGGATTTCCTGCTCGCCCAGGCCTATGGAGAGTTTTCCTCTCACAACTGTCATATAGACGTTTGAATTGGAAAAATGCTCGGGAAGCCCTTCATCCTTATTGAAGATCATGTGCAAATAATGAACATTTTGATCAAAAATGACCTTTTCCACAGCCTTTTTATTCCCCTTGGCCAGCTCAAACATCTGTTCTATCAAAGCTTACCACCCCCATTTTTTTGTGGCATATTATCCAAACAATTTTAAACAGGTATTTACTGATTATAGCATAATCATTCTGCAAGATCATCCTGCAAAATTGTAAACAACGGTATAATTACAACAAAATTAACAACATTGTTAACCATTAGTGTTAATCATTACCGTAAAATAAAAATAAAATGGCTGGGGCGGGAGGGTTCGAACCTCCGAATGCGGGATCCAAAGTCCCGTGCCTTACCACTTGGCTACACCCCAGCGAGATAAAAAAATTAAATTTAAATTTATGATACTTAATTTATGGGGTGAGTGATGGGACTCGAACCCACGGCCTCCAGGGCCACAACCTGGCGCTCTAACCAGCTGAGCTACACCCACCGCAAATTTTTCATGTGGCAGAAAATATTGTAGCATACCGCCACCGGATTGTCAACAAATCCGCAGTTGCCGGTGTGGGAAATATTGGCAGCCACGGGCGGCACGCCGGGCAGGCGCCAAGCTGGGAAATTGCCGAATTGAGCTCCTTTACCAGCCAAAGCCTCCGTCCCCGCGGCTGGTTTTCTTTTTGCTTGTAATCTGCCTTCCTTGTGGTATAATAAAACCGATATGCGCCCGTAGCTCAGGGGACAGAGCAACGGACTTCTAATCCGTCGGTCGTAGGTTCGATTCCTACCGGGCGTGCCAGCTTGAAAAACCCATTATAAGCCACTTTCGAGTGGTTTCTTTTTTTATGGATAACCCGGTCCATTGCCCCGTTATCCCCCTTCGCGTGTCAAATGCGTGTCATTGACAAAACATTCTTGCAAATATTTTCTTTTGCTTCATGTAACTGGTTTCGTTGCTTTCTTGTCCCTTGAAAATAGTGCTGTCGCGTAGTATTGATATTACAATGTCCAACATGTTCTTGTATAACCGTGTCCTCTACGCCGTTATCACGCATGATATTGATGAAAGACGTCCTCAAACTCTTGAAGCCTATTTCTCTATTTCCCCGTTTTTGGGTTCTTGCAGCCCGCTTGAAATTGTTAGAAATTGTCTGCGTGTTAAACGGCCTGTTCTGCGAATTGAGACATATATATTCGCCCATTTTTGGCTGCCGTTTTGTCTTAACTTTCTTTAAAATGTTAACGACAGAACTGCTAAGCTTAATTCTTCTGTTCGACGCGGACGTTTTGGGATTTTCTTCGAAATGTCCTCCATTTTCCCAATCATAGTGCAAACTATGTTTTATGTGCGCAAACCCGGTTTTTAAGTTTACCTGACTCCATTTAATACAAATGGCTTCACTTAATCGCATACCCTCTGCACCGCCCATTAAAACCGGCAAAAAAAGACAACTCCCGTGAAAACTAGCTATGAAAGATTCCATGTCTTCCTTGCAATCGATAATTTCATCGTTTTTCCGGGGGGCTTTCGCCGCATATGCCTTCACACTCCGCACGGTATTGTTTTCCTCGCCGATATATCCATTTTCTTCGGCATGATCCCATATCTGATTTATAATTGTTCGGTGTTTTCCGACACTATTTCTGATATTGTCCCTTTTAGAAAAGTAGTAATTTTTTATTTCTTTTCTAGATATATCTTGGAGATATCTCTCCTGAAAATATGGAACCAAATGCAACTCAACAATCTCGCGATATCTTTTCCAGCTTTTAAATCTTATTTCCTGTTTTTTCGCGGCAAGCCATTCCGCGGCAACATCTGCAAGCAGCGTTTTTGTTGTTTCTTTTTCTACTTCGATAGGATCATTAATTGCATTTGTTCCCGGTACCGGTAATAGTAGCTTTAACTCGTTTTCCCTTTGCTTTGCAGCTTTTTCGCTATTAAAACCTCCCTCCCGGTAATATTTCTTCCTGCCGTTTTGATACCTTTTGCCTCGCCAAACCGCCACTTCCCAGCTTTTCCCACGTCGATAAACTCCCATTTTCTCTCTCCAGTCCGCGAGAGAGACTACACTATTTGAATTCGGCTTTTCCCCCCTTTTCCCTTTAAGTTTTTCGCGCGGTAAATTTCCTGCCATCCCGCGCACCTCCCTCCCCAAAAAATTTAGAAGCAGAGGTAACGGATGGCGCGAACACCAGCTTTCAACCACACACTGCATTCCCCCCTTTCAGGAAAAACAATATAAATATGTATACAGCTGCGCCAGGCTGCTTTCTCCCCCCGCTTGTCCCCGCTCGCGCTCTTGCCTTTCGGCCGTTATGGCGTTCGTGGCGATTTCAAAACCGATAGAATCGGCCTTTGGTGATGCCATGCAAAAGATCCAGCCAGCCTCGTTCCTTATTGTCCCTAAAAAAAAGGAGGAACCAGCTCTCTTTTTATTAAGCTGTCAAAGAAAGATATAAATAAGACAATCATCTATCACAAAATAAAACATCAAATTATACGTATGTTTTGAAATTAAGGAAAGAGATACTTTCCTTTTTTTAACAGCAAAGAGAAGATCCTTGCCAGCCGGGAACTGTATTTTCCCGGGACCGGGGAAGTGGCTCCCCGGCTGTTTTCGCTGCCATGCGGCAGTACACTGCTATTTGCAGTTTTTATCGGCACTGGTTCGCCAGTGCTAAACGGAAAATTCCGCTTGATGGGAGCAAGTCCCATCTAAAAACAGGAGCAAGTCCTGTTGTAGCCCATAGGGCCAAAGTAATATTCATTTCAATTTTACCACCTCTTGCAAGAAAAAGCAACCCTCTTGCAAGAAAATTTTTCAAAAAAATAAAAGTAGGAGGAGAAAATCCCCCTACTCTACTCAGCTAGTTTTCGCACATCTTCAGTTTTCGCATACCATCTTCCACCTATCTTCTTCATTGCCAGCAGCCCTTTCCTCCTCCAGTCATACACTGTCTCCCTGTCCACCCTAAAAAGTGCCATTATGTCCCTCACATTCAGGATTTCGGCGTTTTCCATCTCTTTAAGTCGAAAATCTATCATTTGTTCCATCCTTTCTTTTATTTTAAAAACAGATCAGGCCAAAAACCACCTTTCGCCCTGGCCCCCCGGGGATCACCCCCAGCTTCCGGTTCGGCATTGGTTTTGGCCTGATCTGTTCAGTTTTGTTTTCTGCACCTGCAAATTTGCGTTTTAAGGCGTTTAATTTCTCAAGCGAATACCTTCCTATCCCCTGCCATCCAAAACCGCTGAAACCGTCAAACTATTCAACCAAAAACTCTTTCGGTATTTCTACCTCACATATTTCGTTTATCTCGTCTTCATCAACCAGCTCAAGAAATACTTCCCATCTTGGGGCTTCCACTTTGAAAACCGGGATATAAAATCTGTCATTAAATTTTATTTTATGCCATGCCCCCGCTGTCCCCATCCCCACCACCATTACCCCCGCCACCATTACCATCGCCATTATTTTTTTCATTCTTATTTTCTCCTTTCGTGCTATTTTATTAAATTCAACATATATTCGGGAATAATCAATGCCCCAGTTAGCACCTTCTTTTCTGCGTTGCTGTATTTCTTCTCTTCCCAGGGTTTTTTGCTATTTTCCATTACTGCATCAGCCTTAATAATTGTATTGGTATCCTGACCGAAAACCCCATAGCTTGCTGGCGTTTTTCCTGGGTATGTGTATTCAAATATTTTCGTAAATGTCCATCTCGTGGTTGAGGACGTCTTACTAGAATGAAGACATTCTGCAGCTCCTTCAGTTACATCAGCGTAAAAATTTTCAGTATAAACATCATGGTTATGGATAAACTCAAACGGCTGTTTCGTAACATTGCTATATTGCTTGCTAAAATACCCCTGTGTATCTACGGTTAGCCTAACGTTTTTTGGATCTGGCACTGGCGGGCCACAATCGGCAGAACCGCCGTCTTCGTCATATTCACACGTTTGAGTAAACGTCCATGTAAACTTTATTTTATAGCTGAACGGTTTACGATCTCCGAATTTTTGAATGGGAATTTCGTTTGGGGCTATAATTTCCAGTTTAAATGTGCCTTCATCATCGCTTGCAGACTTATCAGGCTTATCGGGTTCAAATATTACTGTTTTACCGTCCCTGTTATCTGCAATATTCTCTTCTACCGGCCTGTCGTTGTGCTGGTTGACCACGACTTCAACAACTGCATTCTTCTCCGGCATGGTAAAGGTTATCTTGGCCTCACGCTCGCCCCTGAAGATGAGATCGTCGCTGTAATGGTGCCTTTCGCCGTTGACCTTCCATTCGATATTCGTATGGATCAGATCATCGGTATCGCTTTTTACTATGGCTTCGATATGCACCGGCTGGCCCCCACGTGATTTCGCCGGATATTTAACTATCTGGACTGATAGATTAACCTTCGCATCACGCCTGACAGTAACCTCTTTAATGTTATCACCAGGATCAGCGTCCCTATCCTCTTTGGGTATGTCCCTGGGTTCCGTTGGCCATACCTCGGCCCTAAGCTTTGAATCGCTGTTCTGGCCCGTCCAGGCAAAGTTAAACGTCTTTTCTTCGCCTGGTTGGAAGGTTAATATCTTGTTGTGGATAGTTTCCCCTTCAGGGGTTTTCAGCCCGAAGTCATTGTGGATCATGTGAAGGATGGCCTCTTTTGGGCCTTCAGCCGTATCTTTTAGCCTATATGTTACCGTGCCGGTGTATGGCTCGCCCGGTTCGGTTTTGTCTGTGCCGGCGATAAGAGTTTTTACCTCAAAATCAGGACAAGGGACAGGCACCCCATACCATTTTATCGTTACCGGCAGGTACCACCTTAGTCCTTTCACCTGCTCACCCTGATCTTGTTTTGTAATTATCTCTGCATATTCTTCTGGCGATAAGGTGAAGGTTACTTCTTTTTCCCCGGTTTTACGGTAATTATCAGGAACCTTTTCTAGTCTTTCAAATTGAAATTTTTCCCAACCTTCAGTATCTGGGTTAAAACCGTGCCAGCCCCCGGCCACCATAAAGTCATTTTTGGAAATACCTGCACCCATCGCAAACCTGACGTTATTATATCCGCTTACTTCAGCCGGGGGGTTTATCTCGAATTCGTTGTAGATTTTAGCATCACCTGGCTTACCTGTCCATTGCCACGTTACCCCGTCTGAATGCCGCCAAATGTCCCAGTAGCCAACGTCAACTTCAGTACTGATCAGCGCTTCCCCAGCTTGTGGAAATGTTTCCACTAGCTGTCCGGCAAGCTGTCCGGCCAAAGCAAATGGCACTGTAAGTTGCGTTATCAGTGCCATTAACAAAAGCAGTATTAAATTTTTTGTTATTTTCATTCTATTTTCCTCCATATAAAGGGTTTTCTATTGCCAAAAGCCTTGTCTGATCATTCCGATATCCATCTATTATAAAATGGGTTATCTTTGTTATATCTGCTTCTGTTGCCATATTTCTTAGATCCGGTGCTGTATCAAAGCTGCAATAAATATCATATTTCTGGATATATAGTTCATCGTCAAGCACTTCGATATTCCTGTAATTACGAACCCTTGTTATATTGTTTCCTTCAGCTAAATACATATTTGGCACCGCTGGATTACCCTTAGTTCTAAATTTTACATTAACGAATTTATCATCAACCGAAATATCCATCACCGTCAAGCTGTTTAGCTCGTGTGGCAACTCGTCAATCGTGATGTATTTAATAACCGGGTTATCCCATCTCTTAGCAGCCGGTTTTCCTGATACTATCCAATCTCCTGTTTTGGTTGGCATCCCTGTTCCATAGGACGTTACCCCCATTTCTGCAGGCTTTCCTGCACCCGTCCAGATATACACTGTTTCAGTCTTGCCGTCCCAGTCAACCTGTGCGCCCAGGGTTTCCGATACAAACCTCAAGGGAACCATCGTCCGGCTGTTATGCAGGACTGCGTTAGTATCAAACGTTTTCCATGCACCGTTGACTTTGGCACGTTTCTCCCCGATAGTCAGCTCGATATTCGTATTACCCTTTTTGATAGTGACAAGGTTGATCTTACCGTTCCAACCTACCTCGGCTCCCATTTCTTCAGCGATGAACCGGATGGGAACCATGGTCCGGGAGTTCTTGTCAATATACGGCCCCTGATCAGGAAAAACCACTAGTCTATTGTCCACCATTACCTTGACACTCGCTGCACTGGCGATACCGGCCATCATTACCAACAACAATAATGCAATAACGGGTAAAGTCTTTCTCATTTCGTTTGCCTCCTTCTAATTTGCCATTTAAGGCGTTTATTTCCCTAACCCATACCTACCCTATGCCCTACCCTGGCCACCTGTCAAGAATTAGACACCTGGAAAACCACCCTGATCAGCCTCCCTTCTTATGGCATGTTCTTCCATATTCCTGCTTGGATAAAATTATAAACCTTGTTTTGATGGCCATTTCGGACATTTGTCCGTTTTGGCCATTTAGTTTTTAGTCATTTCGGACATTTATCCGT
>CAZAQM010000037.1:8812-13007 GCA_964487385.1 uncultured Dethiobacter sp. | reverse complement strand
AATGGTAATTTAAAAAAAAGGAAGGGATATATATGATAGTATGAACAGGTTTTGATTTGGAGATGGTAAAATGGCCCTGAAACCAGGAAAAGCAACGATAGTGCTAGTGATATTGCTGCTCTTTGCCGGAGTCTCCTATTTTTATTTCAACCGAAACCTGGATGCGGCGGGTATCGTCGATAAGACGCTTAAACGGGGGGGAAAAATCAACAGCTACCATCTCGTTTTGGAAATGGAGTTTATCCAGGATAGCGAAGCCCGGGAATATTTTGCGCGGGTTTGGTTTAGAAATCCGCATTTTTTCCGGGTCGAATTTTTTTCCAGTTACCCCGCCGATGATGCAGTGCCGGACCAGGCTATCATTTCCGACGGCGAAGGAACATGGCTTTTCAGTCCGGAAATAGGTGATCGCTTTACTCTTGATTCCGGTATGGGGGAACTTGCCCCCACCCCCTTCCTGCTGCATACTTTTTTCAGCGGCCTGGCTGGATCCCAGGAAAGCATCCTGTTGGGAACGGAAAAAGCAGGAAGGCGCGTCCATTATATTTTACGCACTGTGCCTCTGGCGGCCCGGGATGATCATGCCTATGAGGAGATCTGGCTGGAAAAGAGAACCCTGCTGCCGGTTAAGATCCTTATTTACGATCAGCAGGCCAGGCTCAGACAATGGGTTATCTTTCATAAAATTATCCCCAATGCCGATATCCCCGAAGAGCTATTCTGCATTAATGACAGGCGATGAAATAAAACTACGACCGGGCGCCGTAAGTCCTGCTAAAAAGAATAACGTTTTTTTGCCTTTCACCATATACTATAGAGACAATAAAAGAGAAAGGATGTTGTAGATTGGTCAATATCCTGGGAAAACCGGAACAAATCCTGAGAAGCAGATTTGGCCGCCGCGGTTTCAGCCTGGAAGAATGCCGCAAAGTTCTGGATAACAAAAAGGGCGATGTGACATTTGTTCAAAAGCGGAGTTTTCGTCAGTCCGACTTGGGAGATGCCGCCAAATATATCAATTGCTGAAAAAGGTAGGGAAACTGACCGTGCAGTTAGGGAAAACAGGCAAATTCTCTCTTGTGGAAAAAGGTGAAAGGGGGCAGATCAATTGATCAGCATGGTAAGATCGGCGGGGGAGCTATTGCAGGAAAGGCTGAAACGGCGGGGTTTTAAGGGCGATGATTGCCGCAAATTGTTGGAATCGAGCATTGGGAATGTAATCCTTCCCGGCAGGTACAGCTATCGCCAAAGCGATCCAAAAGTTAATAAATAATTTCATTGCATAATCAATAATGGATTGGTGGAAAACAGGCTGCAGTTCCGGCCTGTTTTATTATTTAAATAACTTTTGCCAAAAATATTCCCGCCTTTTTTGGAGTTCTTCTTTTTCTTGTTCCAGAAGCCTGTTTTTTTCTTCAAGCTCCCTGATTATTTCGCCCCGGCCGGCACTTTCCATCCGTAGATTTTTAATTTCCTCCTTCAAGCGGGAAACTTCATTGGTTTGCTTTTTTTGTCTTTCTTCCTGCTCCTTTTTTTCATTGTTAACTAAATTTTGTAATTCCTTAATGGTACTTTTAAATGCAGATTCGGCTTTTTGAAATTCCCCGACTTGGGAAACGCTCTTTGTATAGAGCCGATAATAATCCTGTTCTCTTTTTGTCAGCTTGCTTTGCAAGGTCATATTACTGTTTTGAATCTGTCCGGCATGGGCAGCCAGGGAAGAATAAAGCTGGTCCAAACTCTGGAACTTTTTTTCAAAAGGGCCAGTTTCTTTTTCACGGTAAGGCAGTTCGCCCGGTTTAATGAGCTGCCGCGGAGGGATCCCATCAGCGAAGAGATACTCTGTTTGCCACTCTTCACCTAATTTTTGGCCTTCGGAAACAGCCCGATAGCGAAATATCTGGGGATACTGCCCCAGTGGGCTGCTGCCAGCCCATTGCCAATTTTTTCCGGCATTATCAGAATAAAGACAACTGAGCATATCAAGATTTTTCCAGCTCAGGAGGAGTTGCTTTCCCCGAAAACAAAGGGGGGCCAGGGGCAGGGTGAAGGGCGATACTTTCCGGGTCAGGCTGTTTATCCATCTGTCGTCTGCCAGGCATGCATATTTTAAATAGCTGATACCGCTCGGATGCCGGTTGATGAGGGAGTAATGCAGTGCATGATCCGCAGTGAAGCAAATAGACGGCAGTAGGGGATAATTCCAATTTTCCGGGAATATGATCGGTTTTTCCAAGCCTTGCTCTCCTTTGAGGCGGCGCAGAATCGGCCGGTAGACTCCATTTTCATGAAGGCAGTAAAAGACGAACAGAGAATCATCCGGCCCGCTGAGCACCAAGGCTATTTGCCCCAAACTGCCGGCGCCTGCATCCAGGGGAACAGTTTCTCCCCACTGTCCATGCTTATAGCAATGGTAAATGAGAGAGGGATCCCTTTTTTCTTTGCCGCTGGAAAGGTGCAGCAAATGGAAAGTGTTTTGGCTATCGAGGCAGGCCGAAAGGCAGATAATTTCCCTGTGGGGATCCTTATAGAATGCTGTAGGGAGGCCTTCCTCCCGCTCCGGCTGCAACAGAAAAAGTGCTCCTTCCCCATCAAAAGCTGCCAGCAAATGATTGCCTTGTTGATCCACCAAGGCATCGAATCCTTTAAATAGTTTTTGCCCCAGATCGGTGGCAGCAGGGTGCCAGCCTTTTTCCCCGGATTGAAGCTGGCGAAGAAAACCATCCTTTCCCAGGAAATAGCAGGTTTTCTTCTCTTTCTTTTTTTCCTCCTCTTGTATAAGGACGGGAAATCGGTTAAATCTGGGAAACGAAATTGTTTCCATAATATTTTTCCTCCCCTCTCTTCTTCCTTTTTACGCTCCCCTCTAATATGATATTAAGTATTAACCCCAGTTATTATTTACATTAATTAACATGTTACTAATATATTAAAGGTATTTAACAATATAGACGGATGTTGGAAGAGGAGAATAATGCGGCCATGTTAAACAAAAGATGGCGGTTTGCCTAGTTAAATGGAAGTTACTATAATTGATTCCACCAGCAGTATATGTATATGCAGCCGGAGCAAAACTAAATGAAAAGCGTGGTGGAAGAAATGAAAAAGAGTGCGATGTTGTCCATGTTAGTAATTTTTTCATTGCTATTGGTTTTTTTGCCCCTATGCCGGGCAGAAGCTGTCCGGGGCAGTTTGGACAGGGCAGGTGTTTTAGCCGGCCCTTCCGCGGGTGTGGTGCGCACCCCTGTCCAGCAATCCCCCGATCAGCCGGGCAGCCCCGAAAGGCCTGATACGCCCGGGTCCGACGCGTCGGGCACGCCGCTGCCGCCGGCATCATCTGTACCTTCTGTGCCATCGGGACCTGAAGATTTAAGCGGAAGCTCACGTTTTTCCCGATCGGAGCGGACTTCTGTTCCTACCTATATACCCAGCGGCGGGGGCTCTACACCGGCTGTTCCCTCCGAGCCTGCCGCACCCGCGCAAAAGCCCGATCAAACGCCCCCGCCTTCCCAGGAAACGCTGCAAGTTCCTGCGGCCCCTGCCTGGCTAAACGCTAATGAAGCAAAAGGGTTTAAATTATTAAACGAGACGAGGATAAAAAATAATTTAAAGCCGGTTAATATCAGCTTGCAGCTTACCGAAGCCGCCCGCCTGAAAGCGCAGGATCTGATCGATAACAATTATTTTGCCCACGTTTCGCCCACGCTTGGTTCTATCGGTACCATGCTGCGCAATGCGGGCATTTCCTTTACGGCAGCGGCAGAAAACCTTTCCAAGGCGGGGAATATATCCCAATGCCATTTACAATTGGAGTACAGCACCCAGGGGCACAGGCAGGTCATGCTCAACCCCGGCTTTAATAATGTGGGCATTGCTGTACTGCCCCTGAAAGGTCTTCCCGGTATTCTCATGGTGCAGATCTATACGGATTAAAGGTAAAAGCTCTTAATATTGTACATGCGTCATAGATCCGTCAGCAAACTAGAAAAAGCGGGATCCATGCATTTTTCAGGCAGGGCCTTTGTGAGGGCAATAATGGCGGACTTTCACCATAATGATCATGGATCTTAGAGAGGCAACGCCCCGAAAACCATTTGGTTTCCGGGGCGTTGCCTGGACGAGAAACAGGTCTGCCTTATTTATTAGCTGGGCCCGTTTTCATCCTGCTGCGGCGGGAAAAGGCTGCCAATGGGCG
>CAZAQM010000037.1:0-8802 GCA_964487385.1 uncultured Dethiobacter sp. | reverse complement strand
GAGGGCAATAATGGTGGACTTTCACCATAATGATCATGAGTCTTAAAGAGGCAACGCCCCGCAAACCATTTGGTTTCCGGGGCGTTGCCTGGACGAGAAACAGGCCTTATGGGTTATTGGGTCCGTTTTCATCCGGCTGTGGCGGGAAGAGGCTGCCAATGGGCGGACATTCGATTTCGATCTGCTGGGGTGCTTCCTCGCAGGGTCTGGGAATGCAATAACCATAAACGGGAACGAGCAGCTTGACAAAGGCTGTGACTTCAATAATCTTGCAAAGTTTGACGGTGATAATGACGTTGTTTACCGGCTCACCGGAGGGAACGGTTTCCGGTATGCCAAAGCAGGTGAAGTTGACTATTTCGCAGAAAACGAAGGGGCCTCCGGCTGGGCCAAAGAGAACGCCCGGAGGGGGGACATAGAGCAAGGCCTGGTTATAAAAATCGTTGATCGTTTGCGTAAAAGTACAGATGGGGAAGGGCTTGCAGTCATCCCAAAGCTCAATTTGCAGTTCTACATCCTGCCTAACGGTTACTATGCGGGTGTTATCTTCTATGGGTGCGCTGACATCTACGACGGCACATTCGGCAGAAAGGACCTGACATGCTACCCGGGTGACACTGGTAAGATCGACGCCTGCACAGGGCGAACCAAGCCCTGTAGGAACAGCAAAGCTCCGATAAATAATATCTTCCTTGACGCATTGATCAAAAACCTTTTCTGCTACGATGCAATCAATATCGGTTGGGGGATAGCATTCCCTCAGACCTGTTTCGGTGTTAACGGGGCAGGGGCCTGGCTGCAAGAATTCACCAGTTTCCGGATTAATACCTGGACCGGCCATATTACAACACTCCTTTCTTTTTTATAAAGCAAATTGACAGTTGCTTTCAGTTTTAGTTTATGACCGGGAGGAAAATGTGTTACATAGTAAAGGCGGCAAAAATATCGCCGGCAGTGTGTTTTTCCGAGAAGTGATGATTAACTGTTTCGGCTTGCCGGCCATAAGATAATAAGAAAAACCGGACTTAAAAAGGAGTGAAAATTTTGCCGGGTAAGAAATTGGAGAACCATGATTTCCTGCGGGGTATTTCCAAGAGGCGCCTGCAAGTTCTTAAAAAAAAGGATTTTTCATACTTCCATGTTTCGGAGGTTCCGGAAAATCTAAGCGAAGAAGAATACGCCAGGCGCCTGGAAGATCTGAAAAAATTGGGCAATTTTTGTTGAGGGGGCCCGGGGAGATAATCCCCATGTATCCGGTAGGTAACCGGAAAAATATCATAAAACGCTCCGGCACTGCGGGCCGGGGTATCTTTTTTGTTGCGCTAGCAGGATCCAGGTGATATAATGAGCGGTAAACGGGCCGGGGTCGGAATTTAGCTTATCTACCATATTACGGAGGTTGCTGCGATTATGGAACGGATTATCAAGATCGGGCTTTTGGGTCTGGGAACTGTTGGTTCAGGGGTTTTGCACATACTAGACGTTAATGGAGATGAAGTTGCGCGCAGGGCCGGGGCAAAGATCGAAGTAAAAAAAGTTTTAGTCAGGGATCCCGCTAAGAAAAGATCTGTTCCTGTCGCTCCGGAGTTGTTGACGACAGATCCCTGGGAGGTGATCAGGGATCCGGAGATAGAGGTGATCATCGAGCTGGTCGGCGGGACAGGAGCGGCCCATGGCTATGTGGAAGAGGCCTTAAAGGGGAAAAAGTATGTTATTACCGCCAACAAGGATCTGATGGCGCTGGCCGGGGGGGAACTGCTGTCCCTGGCCAGGGATATGGGGCGTAATATTTACTATGAAGCAAGCGTCGGCGGAGGGATTCCCTTGATCAGGCCGCTTAAGCACAGCCTTGGGGCCAATAAAATCACGCGCCTGATGGGGATCATCAACGGGACGACCAATTATATCCTTACGCGTATGTCCCTCGATAAAATGGATTTTACGGAGGCCCTCCAGGGTGCGCAGGAAAAAGGTTTTGCCGAACAGGATCCCTCCAACGATCTGGAGGGCAAGGATGCTGCCTATAAGCTTTGCATCCTGGCCGGGCTTGCCTTCAACAGCCAGATTCGTTATGAGAACGTCTACGTGGAAGGGATAAGGGGCCTCAACCTGCGGGATATATTTTATGCCGGGGAGCTGGGGTTTGCCGTAAAGCTGCTGGCTATCGGCGAGGAGCTGGATGAGGGCATAGCGCTACGGGTGCATCCGACCTTAATTTCTTCCACCCATCCTCTGGCAGGGGTGCTCGATGAAAATAATGCTCTCTACCTGGTGGGCAATGCCGTTGGTGAAGTGATGTTTTATGGACCGGGAGCCGGTTCTTTGCCCACGGGGAGTTCTGTTGTCGCCGATCTCATCGAGGTCATACGCAACATAAACCACCAGGTGGAAAATGGTGTCATGGAGACGGCCTTTCGTGAAAAGAAAGTTGTCCCCATGGAAATGCTTTCCTCTGCCTTTTACCTGCGGCTGCAAGCCCTCGATCAGCCGGGGGTTTTTGCCGGCCTGGCCAATGCTTTTGCCGACGAGGCGGTCAGCCTAGATAGGGTTATTCAAAAGCGCAGCGCCATGGGCAAGGCAGAAATCGTCCTCATCACCCATGTCGTTGCAGAAAGAAGCTTTAATCGTGCTTTGGAAAAAATAAAAGCCTTGCCTGCGATCAAAAAAATCAACAGTCTTTTCAGGGTTATTGAAGGCTAACCCTGTTGCCGGTATAAATAGGAAATATGCAAAAGGATATACCCGGCAGGAATAAAACCAGGCAGCGTTGAATAACTATAAATAATGATTGCCGAGATGGTGAGCAATGGTTGCTGCTCTTAATTTGGGGAGGCCTGCCTGGGCAGAGGTCGATCTGTCCTGCCTGGCTTCCAATTTAAATACGTTCAGACGTACCCTGCCTGCCGATGTGCGGATTATGGCTGTGATTAAGGCGGATGCATACGGCCATGGGGCATACGAGATATCCCGTGCCGCCCTGCGGGAGGGGGCTTCGATGCTGGGGGCTGCCTCCCTGGAGGAAGGGCTGGAACTGCGGCGGAAAGGGATTGTTTCGCCCATCCTTATCCTTGGGTATACAGATCCCCGCCAAAGCCATCTTTTATTGGAAAATGATCTCACGCCGGCTATTTTCCATTGGGAAGCGGCTCTTTCACTTTCCCGGCAGGCGCTGGCCCTGGGAAAAAAGGCGCCGGTTCACGTCAAGCTGGATACCGGCATGAGCCGTCTTGGTTTGCGGGAATCTGCCGAGAGCATTGCTTTTCTGGAGAAGCTCTCAAGGCTTCCGGGGATTTACATCGAGGGGCTGTTTACCCACTTGGCCACGGCAGACGAGGCGGAAGAAAGCTTTCTGCAGGAACAACTGCAAAAATTTGAGGCCATCATCAGGGAAAGCGCTAAAAAAGGCATTCATATCCCCCTCAAACATGCAGCCAACAGCGCCGCGACGGCCTGTTTTCCCCAATCACACCTGAATATGGTGCGCATAGGCCTCGGCATGTATGGTTATTATCCTTCAGGTACCATTTCCCGGGAAAGGTTCAAGCTTCGCCCCGTCCTTTCCCTTAAAAGCCGCATCGTTCTTTTAAAAAGGATTTGCCCGGGGGCAGCGGTCAGCTATGGAAGGACCTTCAAAGCCGCAGCAGAAACATTGGTGGCTGTGGTGCCCATAGGTTATGGGGACGGGTACAGCAGGCAGCTCTCCAATAGGGGAATGATGCTGGTCCGCGGCAGGAAAGTTCCGGTAATCGGCCGTGTTTGCATGGACCTGACCATGTTGGATGTGGGATCCCTTCCGGAAGTCGCCGAAGGGGATGAAGTAGTCGTCTATGGAAAACAGGGATCCCAGGAGATTACGGTGGAGCAGGTGGCAAAGCAGTTGGGTACCATTAGTTATGAACTCCTTTGCTGCATCAACAGCAGAATTCCCCGCATCTATACCGGCGGCAAAAAGGGGTAATAGCTTTAGGTTCCGGGAATGATATGGAAGATCTATTTCTAGATTATTTAGGGGGTGCTTTCCTTGGCAAGGACAAAAAGGATCATGATCAGCCTTCCCCATAATCTCCTGCAGGAAGTCGATGGGGTGGTAGAGATGGAAAAACGTACGCGGAGCGAATTTATCAGGGAAGCAATGAGGCTCTATCTCCAGGAACGTAAAAAAAAGCAGATCCGGGAGCAGATGCAGGAAGGATATATGGAGATGGCCCGTCTTAACCTGGCCCTGGCCAACGAGGCTATCTCCGCTGAAAATGAGGCAGATCGCCTTGCCGAGGAAATCGTTGGTGGAGAGTGACGATAGTGGAAATAAAACGAGGTTTCGTTTTTTATGCTGATCTAAGCCCTGTGGTCGGTTCCGAGCAGGGCGGTTTCAGGCCGGTGTTGATCATACAGAACAATGTGGGCAATAAATATAGCCCCACGGTCATCGTGGCGGCAATTACCTCTCAGATCCAGAAAGCCAAGCTGCCCACCCATGTTGAACTGCAGGCCAAAATGCACGGTTTGGAAAAAGATTCCGTTGTCCTTTTAGAACAGATTCGCACGATCGATAAGCAAAGGCTGCAGCAAAAGATTACCGAGCTCGACGATCATGTCATGGTTTCTGTCGATGATGCCCTGAAGATCAGCCTGAAGTTGATCGATTTTTAAATTAAGCAGCCGTTTCTTTTTTTGCCAAGGGTAAGCTGCAAAACCGGCGGTAGTCTCGTCTTCGTTTTGCAGGCTACCCGTTTTTATTTTTGGGACATATTATTAGGACATATTTTTCCGAAGGGGATGAACGCAAAAATGCTTTCCGTGGGGATCGGGATCACATGCGGAATAAGGGAAGGGCTGCGCTGCCTGAGGCTTTCATGGGATTACATCGGGGCCATTGAACGGGCCGGTGGTTTTCCTGTCCCATTGATGTTTTTCCAAAGGGAAAATGCACGCCGGGCAATAGAGATGATCCGCGGGTTGGTGCTTTCCGGGGGCGGCGATGTCAACCCCTGTTACTTCGGGGAAGAACCACTGCCGGGATGCGGTGAGATCTCCCCCCGCCGCGACGCCGGCGAGCTTGAACTGGCACGGCTGGCACTGGAGGCGGGGATGCCCATTTTAGGGATTTGCCGCGGCGCCCAGGTGCTCAATATTGCGCTGGGAGGGGATATTTATCAGGATCTGGGCATGAAAGAAGGTCTGTTGCTGGAACATAACCAAAAAGCTCCGGCCTACCTGCCCTATCATCGTCTGACAATTACCGGCGGGACCCACCTGGGAAAAATAATCCGCGGCAAAACCACACTGCGGGTCAACAGCTTCCATCACCAGGCTATCAGGAGATTGGGGGAAGGCCTGATCGTTTCCGCTGCTGCCGCTGATGGCGTGATCGAGGCAGTGGAATCCCTGCGGCATCCCTTTGTCCTTGGGGTGCAGTGGCACCCCGAAGCACTGGCAGGAAAAAACCTTCCCGGCGGCCAGGAACTTTTTGATGCCCTTTTGCAGGCAGCGGCTTGTTACCATCAGCGGTTGTGAAGAATTATTGCCTAAGAGGCATAACTGTGATATATTTATTTAATAAAATCTGTTTATTAAAAGATGCTGTCTTGCAGGAGGTTGGGTGCAAATGGTTGAGACAAGCCGGTACAGGGTTTTGGTCAGCGATCCCATTTCTGAGGAAGGGATCAGGCTGGTCCAGGAAGTTGCCCAGGTGGATGTGCGGACGGGTTTATCCCCCCAGGAACTCGTGGCAATTATTGGTCAGTACGATGCGCTGTTAGTGCGCAGCGGCACACAGGTAACGGCAGAGGTTATCGCCGCCGGGAAAAATCTGAAAGTTATTGGCGGGGCAGGTGTGGGGGTCGATAACATCGATGTGGAAAGAGCAACTGAAGGGGGAATACTCGTCATTAATGCTCCGGAGGGCAACACTATTTCCGCCGCCGAGCATACGATGGCACTAATGTTGGCCCTGGCCCGCAATCTCTCCTGCGCCTCCGCCTCGCTCAGGGGAAACCTCTGGCAAAGAGGCAAGTTTGTCGGCGTCGAACTATTTAAAAAAAAGCTGGGGATTATTGGCTTGGGGAGAATCGGCAGCGAAGTTGCCAAGAGGGCCCGGTCCTTTGGCATGAACATTTTAGCCTATGATCCTTATATATCCACCGAGCAGGTGGAAAAACTGGGGATTACCTCGGCAACTCCGGAAGAGATTTTTGTCCAGGCGGATTTCATCACGCTGCACGTTCCTAAGACATCATCGACCTTTCATCTCATCGGGGCAGCGGAGCTGGCGATGATGAAAGACGGGGTGCGCCTTATTAACTGTGCCCGGGGCGGGCTGATCGATGAAAAGGCCCTGCACGATGCGCTCCTTAGCGGCAAGGTTGCCGGGGCGGCGCTGGATGTCTTTGAAAAAGAACCGCCGCAGGGCAATCCTCTCCTCCTCTTGGATCAGGTTATCTGTACGCCTCACCTGGGAGCCTCAACCCAGGAGGCGCAAATAAATGTCGCCGTCCAGGTTGCCGATCAGATTGCCCATGTTTTTCGGGGCGAGCCGGTGCATATGGCTGTCAATGCCCCTGTCCTGCCGCCGGAGATCATGGTTGAAGTGGAAAATTTCATCCCGCTCATGGAGACGATGGGCAGTTTCTATATGCAGGTGTTTAACGGAAGGGTGGAGAAGATTGAAGTAACCTATAACGGTGAAATTGCCTCTTATCCTCTCACACCGCTTACAACTGCCTTGCTGATTGGCATCCTGCGTTTCGTGCTGAGGAGCAATGTCAACTTCGTCAACGCTCCCTTGCTGGCCGGTCAGCGGGGTATCAAGGTGCAGGAAATATCCAGCAAAAGTGCAGCCTCCTTCCATAACCTGATTTCCGTCAGGGTAATTAGCGGCGGCAACAGCTATACCATGGCCGGAACTCTTTTTGAGGGAAATGCCATCCGCATCGTGCAGGTTGGCGATTACCGCATCGAAGTGATTCCCTCCCGTTATATGCTGGTCAGCCGCTACAGCGATCGCCCCGGAATTATTGGCAAGGTTGGCACCATCCTGGGCAGGAACAACATCAATATCGGCAACATGCAGGTTGGCAGGCACGAAAGCAAGGGTGAGGCTCTCATGGTCCTGCAGGTGGATCAGCCAATTTCCAAGGATCTATTGCAGGAGATTGAAAAAATTGAATACATTTTCTCTACCAGGTTTGTGGAGCTGTAATACTTGACCAATAAAATTTTGGGAGGCAGGCTATGCCCATTTATGAGTATCGGTGTTCTTGTGGCCATCGGTTTGAGGAATTGTGCAGGATTAATGACGATTCCCCCCGACTTTGCCCCAGGTGCGGAAAGGTAGCCCCGAGGGCTATCTCCCTATTTAGAAAAGGACGTTCTAATGATGGTTTTGGCGGGGCGGAATATTCCTCCGGCAGCGGCGGTTGCAGCGGCTGCACCAGTTCCAGCTGCGCCGGATGCCGCTAAAGTATCCGTCAGGGGAGCTGGGGGATCCTGGAGCTGAGTCCAAAGTACTCTATGGTGAAATTTAAAAAGGCACGGCTAAGAGGCGGCAGGATCCGTTTCTTTCGGTAAATGAGGTAAAAAAATCTTTCCAATGTCAGCCCCTCCAGACTGTAACCTTCCATAGAGCCGGAGCGAAGCTCTGCTTCTACTGCCATGCGAGATATTACCGTAAGGCCCAAGCCGGTTTTAACCGCTTCTTTGATCGCTTCCTGGCCTTCCAGATAAGCTACTACCCGAAGGCCTGGGGTGCTGCCGAGCTGCTTTTGCAGGGCTTTTTCAAAGACGAGGCGCGTTGCCGATCCCGGTTCCCGCAGAATAAAGGGATAGCCCAGACAAGTCTGCGGCTCAACCAGGGGGAGATCGGATGCCGCGCTTGTTTTCCCGGCAAGGTTTGTCCCCGTGGGTGCGATAAGGATAAGTTCATCCTTAACCAGTTTAATCTGTCCCACTCCTTCACCGCTGACCGGCTTTCCGGCAAAACCCAGGTCATAGGTATAGTCGCGTATATTTTCAAAGACATGGCGCGTGTCACGCAGCAGAACAGAAAAAGTAACATCGGGGTACTTCCGGCTAAAGGAGCGAAGCAGCCCCGGTAAAAGGTATGCGCCGGGCACGCTGCTGGCAGCGATTTCCAGGTGTCCTTCGGTGATACGATAGTTTACTTGAATGGCAGCAAAAGCTTTTTCCTTGATTTCCAGGATCTCCTGGGCAAACTGAAAAAGTATTTTACCCCCTTCGGTCAGCATTAGCTCCCGCCGGCTCCGATCAAAAAGAGGCGATCCTATTTCGTTTTCCAGGGATTTGATATGGCTGCTTACCGTGGGCTGGCTCAGAAAAATGTTTTCAGCCGCACGCGAAAAATTTTTTTGTTTGGCCACTTCCACAAAGACTCTGAGCTGGTGGAAATCCATGCGTTTTTCACTTTCCCTTCAACTTCCAAGAACACGCGGGGACAGTCCCCTTGTGTTACGTGTTATTTCTTTTCCTTTATTTATCATATCATTTGCATCTAAATTTGTCGATTCCTCTTTTCAGGGGACAACACGCGGGGACAGTCCTCTTGTGTTAGTCAGTGTGGTGGGCGATGGTGGGATAAGTGGATGTTGGATGTAAGGGAGGCAGGTAAAATGGAGACAAGAGAATGTATTAAAAGCAGGCGAAGCGTGAGAAACTTTCACGATCGGGAGATACCGGAGGAAGTCCAGGCTGAATTGCTGGAAGCAGTTCGTTGGTCCCCCTCATGGGCCAACACCCAATGCTGGGAATTGATCGTGATTAGGGATGGGGCAAGGAAAGAAAAACTGG
>CAZAQM010000036.1:0-13404 GCA_964487385.1 uncultured Dethiobacter sp. | reverse complement strand
TAATGGGGCAGCTGGAGGGCTGTACCTATAACGTCAAAAAGGTGACGGTACAGGAAAGAAAACGCAATCCGCTGCCTCCATTTACAACGAGCTCCCTGCAGCAGGATGCTTCTGTCAGGCTTGGTTTTACCACCAAGAGAACCATGTTCCTGGCGCAGCAGCTTTATGAAGGGGTGGAGGTGGGCCCGAAAAAAGAGGCGTTGGGATTGATAACCTATATGCGGACGGATGCTACAAAGGTTTCTGCGCTTGCCCAGGAAGAGGCAAAAAGATTTATTGCTGAAAAATTTGGCGATCAATTTTTGCCCCAAAAGAACCGCACCTTTGCTTCTCCCAAAGGCGCCCAGGAAGCACATGAGGCTATTCGCCCGACCTCCGTGTTCAGGGAACCGGCGCAAATGAAGCAGTTTCTGGGCAGGGATCAGCATAGACTGTATAAACTAATCTGGGAGCGTTTTGTCTCCAGTCAGATGGCTGCCGCCCTGCTGGAACAGATCAAGACCGATATTGAAGCGGGGGACTATCTTTTTAAGGCGAGTGGATCGACGCTGAAATTTCCCGGTTTCACAACAATTTATCAGGGGAAAGAAGAAAAAGAGAAGGAAAAACGCATTCCCCATTTTAAAGAGGGGCAGGTTCTTGAGCTGCAGGCCTTGCAGCCCGAGCAGCATTTTACGCAGCCCCCTGCCAGATATACAGAGGCATCCCTGGTAAAAGCGCTGGAAAACAAAGGAATCGGCAGGCCA
Source organism: uncultured Dethiobacter sp. (assembly GCA_964487385.1). GTDB lineage: Bacteria > Bacillota > Dethiobacteria > DTU022 > UBA8154 > DUNV01. The sequence continues at coordinate 12,658 of CAZAQM010000036.1, read as the reverse complement.
AGCACCTATTCGCCCATTATTGAAACTGTCCAGGGCAGGGGTTATGTGGTGAAGGAGGAAAAGGCCTTTAAGCCGACAGAGCTTGGCCTTATCATCGTCGATATAATGAAGCAATATTTCCCGGAGGTTATTGATATTGACTTTACTGCACAGCTGGAAAATAAGCTCGATAAAGTAGAATCCGGCGAGTATTCGGGCCAGCGGATCCTGAAGGATTTCTATGAACCTTTCCAGAATCGTTTGCGCATTGCTACGGAAAAAATGGAGAAAATTGGTCTTGAGGATGAAAAGACGGAGGAAGTGTGCCCCCTTTGCGGTAAAAATCTTGTAAAAAAATATGGCCGCTATGGCACATTTTTGGCTTGCCCCGGTTTCCCCGAGTGCCGTTATACGATGAGGCCCAAAGCAAATACAGGGGTTAGGTGCCCCCTTTGCCAGGGCGAAATTGTCGAGCGGAGGACCAAAAAAGGGAGAATATTCTATGGGTGTAACAACTACCCTGCTTGTGAATTTGTTTCCTGGGATAAACCCACGAATAAAAAGTGTCCGCAATGTGGCCGTTACATGGTAGAGAAAAAAGGGCGCGGCGGCAGCATTGCTCTTCGTTGCAGCAATAAGGAATGTGGTTATAAGGATGCCTAGGGAGCGATAGAAATACAATGCAAGAAGTAAAGATTATCGGTGCCGGGCTGGCTGGTTCGGAGGCAGCCTGGCAACTGGCCCGCAGGGGGATCAAGGTGCTTCTCTATGAGATGAGGCCGCACAAGATGACTCCCGCCCACCAGAGCGGAAACTTTGCCGAACTCGTCTGCAGCAATTCCCTGCGCGCTGTCGCGCCTCAGAACGCCGTTGGACTGTTAAAAGAGGAAATGCGGCTTATGGATTCCCTGATCATAGACTGCGCCTTCCAAAACAGGATTCCCGCCGGCGGGGCACTTGCCGTGGATAGAAGCGGCTTTGCGCACAGGGTGACCGAGTATCTGTTAAATCACCCCTTTGTTGAAGTTCGTTACGAAGAAGTGGTTGCCGTGCCGGATTCGAGGCCGGTTATTATTGCCTCGGGGCCCCTTACCTCGCCGGGCTTGATCCGCAGCCTGGAATCATTTACGGGTTTGGGCAATCTTTATTTTTATGATGCCGCGGCTCCCATCGTAACATCTGAGTCCATCGATCGGGGAAAAGCATTTTTTGCCTCCAGATATGGAAAAGGCGGGGAAGACTATTTAAATTGCCCGATGAACGAAAGAGAGTATGAAGTTTTTCGGGATGAGCTTTGCAGTGCGGAAATTGCCCCTAGAAAGGAATACGAGGAAGAAATTTTATTCGAGGGTTGTATGCCTATTGAAGTGCTGGCGAAAAGGGGTAGTGATACGCTTCGTTTTGGACCGCTTAAACCGGTAGGGATAACGATACCTTATAACGGGGAGCATCCCCATGCTGTCGTACAACTGCGAAAGGATAACAAGGAAGGTACCCTTTATAACATGGTTGGTTTCCAGACGCGTTTAAAGTGGCCGGAGCAAAAGCGTGTTTTCAGCATGATACCCGGTCTTGAGGGCGCCCAATTTGTTCGTTTTGGCGTCATGCACCGGAATATTTTTATAAATTCACCCCTCCTGCTTGAACCGACTTTGCAAATGAAGGGGCGGCCGGGTGTTTTTTGGGCCGGGCAGATTACCGGTGTGGAAGGTTATGTGGAATCGGCGGCCATGGGTTTGGTGGCGGGAATAAATGCCTACCATCACCTGAAAGGCGGTTTGCCCCTGGTTTTTCCGCCCGAGACTGCTCTTGGAGCTCTGGCTAATTATATTACAACAGCTAGTTCCTGTAACTTTCAGCCTATGAATATCAATTTTGGTCTTTTTCCCCAGCTTCCTACTAAAGTTTCCAAAAAGGGTCGAAAAGAACTATTATTTAAAAGAAGTTTAGAAGAATTGTCGAGTTTTCGCAAAAAATTCCATTTATTGCTTGCATAATAAATCTCTCTATGTTATTATAAAAAACAAGGCTATTATCATGGTTAGTTACATCGAAAAATTTAGGTTATTTATGAAAATCGAAAAAAACGCGGCTGTACTAACTATCCAATCTTACGAGAAGGATATTTTACAGTTTTTACGTTTTCTTGATTCAGAGGGATTACCATGCCAAGGCCTTAGTTATCCCGTTTTGCGGCATTATCTTGCTCTTTTAAAGGAACAACATTATTCACGCACCACGATTGCTCGAAAGCTCTCGGCCATTCGGACGTTTATGCGCTATTTGAAAAGGGAAGGCCAGATCCAGGGCAGCTTCTGGGAAGTGGTATCCTCTCCAAAGCTGGACAAAAGGCTGCCCCCGTTCCTTTATCCCGATGAAGTTCTTGAGCTTATAGAAGCACCGGAAAAGGGTACTGTTCTGGGTTCCCGGGATCGGGCCATTTTAGAAGTCCTCTATGGTTCTGGAATAAGGGTTAGTGAAATGACGGGTTTAAATCTTGACGATATCGATTTGGATGATGGTTATTTGAAGGCCTGGGGCAAAGGAGCCAAGGAGAGAATAGTTCCCATTGGCAAATATGCCAGACAGTCAGTGGCGGTTTATCTGAGGATTGGGCGCCCTGTGCTGGAAGCAAAATGTCAACAGGATGGGCCGGTGGCAGCTCTTTTTTTGAACAAATTTGGAAAGAGACTTTCAGATCGGGGTGTACGGCGGCTTATTTCCAAGTACAGCCGGACAATCAGTTGCGGATCTCATATTAGCCCCCACATTTTGCGCCACTCCTTCGCCAGCCATATGCTCAATGCCGGGGCTGATTTAAGAATCATACAGGATCTTTTAGGACACGTTTCCATTTCTACTACCCAAATCTATACGCATATAAGCAAAGAGGAGCTGAAAAGGGTTTATCTGGAGAATCACCCGCGAGCGTGAAGTATGTTGAATTATCGAAAACTTCTATAAATTGGGAAAATTGTGGGGTACTGCCAATTGTTTAAAGCGACAACAATTCTAGCCGTAAAAAAAGATGACCATGTGGCCATCGCCGGCGATGGCCAGGTCACGTTTTCCGAAAGCATTATAATGAAACACCAGGCCAGGAAGGTACGAAAGTTGTACAAGGATCAGGTTTTGGCCGGCTTTGCCGGGTCGGTTGCCGACGCCTTCACTTTATTTGATAAATTTGAAAAACAGCTTGAGAGTTCACGGGGCAATTTGCGGCGTGCTGCCGTCGAACTGGCGAAAGAATGGAGAACAGATCGCTATTTGAGGAGATTGGAGGCGCTGTTGATCGTTGCCTCGGACGATGCCTTATTAATTTTATCCGGTACAGGGGAGGTAATCGAACCCGACGACGGGATCGCAGCTATAGGCTCCGGCGGGGCGTTTGCTCTGGCTGCAGCGAGGGCGCTGGTAAGGAATACCAAACTTTCCCCCTCAGAAATTGTCCGTCGTTCGCTATTGATTGCTGCTGAGATTTGTGTTTACACTAATGATCATATTACCGTTGAGGAAATTTAACATTGTAATAAAAATTGCTGATAAAATTTATTTTATCTAGGAGGTATTTTGGATCTTCTATGTTGTATTCGGAAGCAGAGTTAACCCCCCGCAAGATTGTTGAGGAACTGGATAAATTTATTATCGGGCAGCAGGATGCTAAGAAAAGCGTTGCTGTTGCCCTCAGAAATCGCTATCGCCGCAGGCTTCTGCAGGAAAAAATAAAGGATGAGATTATTCCCAAAAACATTATCATGATCGGCCCCACGGGTGTCGGCAAAACTGAGATTGCCCGCAGGTTGGCCAGGATGGTTAACTCTCCCTTTATTAAGGTGGAAGCCACGAAATTTACGGAAGTTGGTTATGTCGGCCGCGATGTTGATTCGATCATCAGGGACTTAGTCGAATCCTCGGTAAGGATTGTCAAAAAGGAAAAAACGGCCGCTGTGGAAAAGAAAGCCATGGAGCTTGCCGAGGAAAGGCTTCTTGATCTGCTGGTTCCTGTCCTAAAAAAGAGCAGGGCCTTGGCCAATCCCTTCGATCTGCTTTTCCAAACTGCTCCCGGGGCCGGCGCAGAACTTCCGGAAAACGATGATGAGGATGAGGCGGATTCGCCGGGTGGCTCGAGGGGAATGGAAAAAAACATTATGAGGAAAAGGTTGAAAAATGGCGAATTAGAAAATATGATCGTCGAAGTAGAAATTGAAGATCGCCTCACCTCGGGCTCCCCCATGATGGATATATTTTCAGGTTTGGGGGCGGATGAAATTGGTGTAAATATTCAGGATCTATTTGGGAATATTTTGCCCCGCAAGAAAAGGAAAAAGAAACTTACGGTCAAGCAATCCCTTAAGGTCCTCGTGCAGGAAGAAAGCGAAAAGCTCATCAATATGGACGATGTCATCAGTGAGGCCGTAGAGAAAGCTGAACAGTCGGGCATCGTTTTCCTGGACGAGATCGATAAAATTGCCGGAAGCGACAAACAAACGGGAGGTCCCGATGTATCGAGGGAAGGGGTGCAAAGGGATATTCTCCCCATCGTTGAGGGATCAACTGTCATGACGAAATATGGTCCTGTGAGAACGGATTATATGCTCTTTATCGCTGCGGGTGCTTTTCATTTTTCCAAGCCGGCCGATCTGATCCCTGAGCTTCAGGGTAGGTTCCCTATTAGGGTGGAGCTGCAAAGCCTTTCGAATGAGGACTTTAAAAAGATATTAACTGAGACAGAAAATGCATTGATAAAACAATACACTGCTCTCTTGGCCACAGAGGGGGTGAAAATAGAGTTTAATGAAGAAGGAATCGAGGAGATTTCCAATGTATCCAGCATGTTGAATGAAGAAATGGAGAATATCGGTGCGCGCAGGTTGCATACAGTCTTGGAAAAAATTCTTGAAGAGGTATCATTTTACGCACCAGAATTAAAAGGTCAAAAAATTGTTATTAATAGAGAGTATGTGAAGAATAAATTAAAAGAAATTGTTAAGAATAAAGACCTAAGTAGATATATATTATAATTCTTATTTAAGGAATAACTTCCTGAGAAGATATTAGTTAACCGAAAAATTGATCAAGAGGTGAAAGAAATGATTACTTCCCCATTATTGGAAAAAACCCGGCGCATCAATAAGATCCTGCAAAAGACGGCGGGGCAAAGAGTTGATTTTCACGAGGTATCGGAGGTTTTAAAAAATGTAATTCAGGCTAACGTTTATGTTGTCAGCCGCGAGGGGAGAATCCTGGGTTATGCACTTGTCGATGAATTTGAATGCGAGCTGATGATCACCCAGGTGCTTAAAAACGGCGAATTTCCGGAACGGTACAACGATTTTCTTCTAAGGGATGATGAAACAAGGGTTAATCTGACCCAAAAAACGAATGACTGCGTTTTTCTCCATTCTGAAAATTGTCTTTTTACGAATAAGCTGACGACAGTCGTGCCGATTATCGGAGGGGGCAAAAGACTGGGAACGCTGCTCCTGGCCCGCTTTGCCGAATCATTCGAGGCTGAGGATCTCATCCTGGCGGAAAATGGCGCCACAGTTGTGGGAATGGAAATGTTGAGGGCAAGAGCGGAAAAGATCGAGGAGGAGGCACGGAACAAGGCTGTTGTTCAGCTTGCCATTGGTACCCTTTCTTATTCGGAATTGGAAGCGGTTGAACATATATTTGAAGAACTCAATGGTGAGGAAGGGTTGCTTGTGGCGAGCAAGATTGCCGACCAATTGGGTATTACCCGATCGGTAATCGTCAATGCATTGAGAAAATTTGAAAGCGCCGGCGTAATCGAATCGCGCTCGCTGGGAATGAAGGGTACCTACATCAAGGTATTGAATCCCTATTTATTGGATCAGCTGGCGAAAAAGAAAAAAACGTATCAGAGATAGAACAAAGGCACAATTGGCTAGTATATAACGTAAAAGAACCGACCATACGAGAGCGCAGGCTCCTTTATGGCCGGTTTTCGTTTTTAGAGGAGGACCTTACTTCTCGGGGCAGCCGGCTAGGCTATCGGTTCAAACTGATCCTTGCCTACTCCGCAGATGGGGCAAACCCAGCCGTCAGGGATATCCGTGAAAGCCGTACCCGGTGCAATACCGGAATCGGGATCGCCCTCGGCGGGATCATAAACATAACCGCATACTAAGCACTGGTATTTTTGCATAGAGGGATCACCTTCCTTTTTCTCCTGCTCGTTGTCGGGGGTTTTCTGTTGCGGCAGAGCCGCCCCGCTTTTTTTAAGATGATAATAGGCGTAGGTTATGGGTTCTTCCTCGTTAAACACCGCTGCGTCGATCACTTTGGCCATGAAGACCCCATGTGTACCGGCATCGAGGCTTTCTATAACCTGGGCTTCCAGATAACCTATGCTGTTTTCCAGCAAATAGGGTGCCCCGGTTTCCCCTGTTTTGTATGGAACCGTGGCAAATTTTTCGAGCTCCCTCCCGGATTTGAAACCGAAATGGCCAATAAAATCCAGAGGCACTGATTGTGGTAATATGGAGACCGTAAAAACACCGCTGCTTTTAATGTAGTCATAAGTTAAATTGTTTTTGTTTATCCCTATGGCAACCGTGGCAGGATTGGAAGTAACCTGGAAAAATGTGTTGGCTATCTGACCATTAATTTTGCCCTCCTTGGTTGAGGCTATCACATAAAGCCCATAACTTACCTTTCGAAAAATATTTAGATCCATATTATTTGCCTCCTTGATTGATGTCGATAATGGAAATAAAAATTATCCTGATCATGGAATTGTTTCTATATTAACATAAAAAGATAAATATTCAAGTGATTCCGCCTCAATAATTATGTTTTTATTCGCACCGCATCGTGATGTAGGATATCCGCGGATGAGGCCTATGCCTGTGCCGAAGAGGATGGGCGAAAAATAGCGAAAAATCCAGCTCTGTTGCTATTTGCTTTAACCTGTGATATACTATCAACGGCTTAAAAACGCACGCTGGAAGAAATATAAAGGGGTGCTCTGCGGAGTCCTTTCTATTGATGAAGCCGGCGGAGGCAAAAAACCAGGGGAGGTTAATCAATGGCTGTTGTATCAATGAAACAATTGTTAGAATCAGGAGTTCATTTTGGTCACCAAACAAGGCGCTGGAATCCCAAGATGCGGCCTTTTATTTTTACGGAGCGGAATGGTATCTATATTATTGATTTGCAAAAAACTGTTCGCCTGATGGATGTGGCCTATAACTTCGTCAAGGAACTCGCCCTGCGGGGAGAGACAATACTCTTCGTAGGAACAAAAAAACAAGCGCAGGAATCCATCCGGGAAGAGGCAACCCGCTGTGAGATGCCCTTTGTAAATCAGCGCTGGCTGGGCGGTATGCTCACTAATTTTACCACAATCCGTAAAAGGATTGATCGTTTGATCGAGTTGGAAAAAATGGAAGAGGATGGGCTTTTTGAGCTGCTTCCCAAAAAAGAGGTTATCAAGCTCAATCATGAAAAAGAAAAATTATTGAAGTTTTTAGGCGGAATACGGCATATGAAAGATATTCCCTCAGCAGTATTTATCGTCGATCCGCGCAAAGAAAAAATTGCCGTGGCGGAGGCCCGAAAACTGGAAATACCTGTTGTCGCCATCGTGGATACGAATTGTGATCCCGACGAAGCCGATTATATCATACCCGGAAATGATGATGCCATCAGAGCTGTCCGTTTGATTACATCCAAAATGGCCGAGGCAGCCCTGGAAGGGAAACAGGGCAAGCAAATGGCCGAAGAAGAGGAACAAAACAGGTTGGCGCTGGCTGAGCAGGAAGCGGAAAATGCAGAAAAGCAGGAAAAAGACGGGGATGATAATGGGGGTGAGAGCACCCCTGGGGATATTACTGCCAACGAGGAAAATAAGGCGGATGCGGTATAAATGTATAGCAGGGGATTCCCCTTGCCCACACTACAAAGGTCAATTTGATCATATTATCTTCTATGCAAAGGAAGTGCTTTAAAAAATGATTAGTGCTGCAATGGTTAAGGAACTCCGCGATATAACCGGTGCCGGAATGATGGAGTGCAAAAAAGCTTTGCAGGAGACGGATGGGAATAAAGAGAAGGCTATTAACCTGCTTCGGGAAAAGGGGCTGGCCAAAGCCGCCAAAAGATCCGGCAGAACGGCAAGCCAGGGGCTTGTGGATTCCTATATTCATATGGGAGGCAAGGTAGGGGTCCTCGTGGAGGTAAACTGTGAGACCGATTTTGTGGCCCGAAACGAGGCGTTTAAGACATTTGTCAGGGATATTTGCCTGCAGGTTGCGGCTACAAATCCGGCATACCTTAAAAGGGAGGATGTACCCCTGGAGGAGCTGGAAATAGAAAAAGAAATATTAAAAAAGCAGGCCTTGAATGAAGGAAAGCCGGAAAAAATCGTCGATAAGATTGTAACCGGCCGTATCGAAAAGTTTTATAAGGAAAACTGTTTAATGGAACAGTCATTTGTTAAAAATCCTGATATCACCATCAGCGATCTGCTGACAGAGATGATCTCCAAAATAGGGGAAAACATGCTTATCCGCCGTTTCGTCCGCTTTGAAATGGGCGAAAGCCTGGCCACAGATCCCCAGGATGAATAGAAGATCGCCGGTTTTGAAAATTTTTAATCATTGGGCTAGCTATTTTCCAGCTTGCTGAAAAGAAAATAATTGTTTTGTGTGTTTTTGAAGATTTTTACAGCCCGGGCAATTGCCTGGGTTCTGTTTTTTACGCCCATCTTGCGAAAGATATTGCGCAGATGGGTTTTTACCGTATCAACTGCCAGATTTGTTGCCGCGGAAATCTCCTTATTTGTTAACCCTTTTACCAAATGAAAAAGTATTTCCTGTTCCCTGGGTGTTAACCTGATATTGTTTTCTTCCGCTGTTTCTTCGGGCTGTTCCTCCCAGGCATCGGCGGCCTCCTTGCTGAGCCGTGCATAGTCATGGAGAATGCGATGTAAAACGAGGGGATCCACAACAGTTTCACCCTGATAGATTTTCCTGATCGTTTCCAGTAGTTTTTCCCGCGAAACGTGTTTTAAAATATATCCGGCGGCTCCCGCCTGCAAAGCCAATCGAATCGATTCCGTATCTTCAAAAACTGTAAGAATAATTATTTTGATGGCCGGTTTTTCCTTAAGGATGAGACGCGTTGTCTCGATGCCGTTTGTTCCCTCCATCTTGATATCCATTAAAATAATATCGGGTTCCTCGGTAAGGGCTGTTTTAACTGCCTCCTCGCTGTTGCCGCAGCTGCCGATAACGTTGATTTCCCCGCACGAACCCAGCATAGCCGACAGCCCTTCTCTAACCATGGGATGATCGTCCACAACCAAAAGCTTTATTGCCACTTTGCACCTCCTCTTACCGTCTATTTGTTCATTTGTATTATTATTTAAAGGGAATGTTTACAGATACACGGGTTCCTTCACCGGGCCCCGAATGAATATGGCAGGAACCGCCCAACAGCAGGGCCCGTTCATGGATGCCGGCCAGTCCCAATCTTTTCAGGTATTGGGGCTGACCGGTATCCATTGCTGAATTATCTATGCCTGCCCCATTATCTTTAATTTCCAGCGTTGCCTCGCTTTCGGAAAATGTTAATTTAACCTTAACCCCGGTTGCATGGGCATGTTTGGCCACGTTTGTCAGTGCTTCTTGAAGGATGCGGAAAAAGGTTATTTCCATCCTGGAATCCATCTTGCCTTTTTTCCCCTGGATAATAAGCTTGGTAGGAAGGCCGTTCTGCTCCTGAAAGGTGCTGATATATGATTCCATAGCCGGAATCAGGCCATAATTGTCGAGAATGATAGGACGCAGATCATAGAGAATGCGCCTGATTTCCTGAATTTGTTCGCTCAACACATCGGTTAAATTGGTGATTTCCTCAAACCATCCCTGTGGATCGCTGCCTTCGGAAGGGGTGATGCGCTGCATTCGATACCAGATGGCGATGAGGGATTGAATAATGCCGTCATGCAGGTCTGCAGCCAGGCGTTTGCGCTCATCCTCCTGGGCAGTGATCAGCTTGTTGACCAACTGGTGCAAAAGATTTTCTTTTTGTTCCAGCATTTCAATAAGTCTGGCATTTTCGATGGCTATGGCCGTGGCCCGGGAGATGGCAAAGATAATTTCCGTATCTTCACGGTTAAAGGCGCTTGCCTCCGGGGGGCGGTCCACTTGCATGATGCCGATAATTTTATCCTTATTGAGGATAGGAGTGAGGACCATCCAGTAATAATTGAAATTATCGATAATTTCCTCTGTTAAAAGGCGGTGAAGGTTATTGGGAGTTACCAGAACCGGCTCCTTGGTTTTGATAACGCGCTCGATTGCCGGGAAAGGCTGGGTGCCCCGCAGGGCCTTAAACTTTTTTTTTAAAACGGGATCAAAGCTTCCCACGGCAACTGCAGGAATGAGTGTCTGATCCCTTTCGTCGAGCAAATAGATGCAGCTTTTTGCCGAGAACAAATCGGCAATAAGCTGGGCGACGATATGCAGCACCTGGCGAATATCCAGGGTCGAGCTGATAGCATTGACCATTTCCAGCCAAAGTGCCAATTTCCTTAGGAGCCGGCCTTTTTGTTTGTGAAACAGTGATTCCTGAATGATATCGGCCATGTGCCTGCCCAGGGAAACAGCTTTGGAGAGCATATATTGTGCATTTTGCAGATCGGTGCCGAAGATGCCGATTTCCATGGTGCCGACGGGATCGCCTGCTTTCAGGATGATGGGCAGGGTGGTGGAAATAACGGGGTGGAAACGCTCCAGGTATTTGTAATTGCTGCTGCCCTGCCTGCAGGTTACTTCAGCACAAAACTGCAGCCAGCGATCCTCCGACGGTGGCTTGTCCGCTTCCTTGCTGCCGGGGTGCGATTTTTTGGTTGCCTGCCACTGCACCGGCGGCCTGCCCTCCCGGAGCAAAAATAAACCGGCCCGCCAAAATTCAAAGGATTCGACGGAGGTTTGCAAAGCTCGCTTCAGAGATGTTTCCAGCTTTGGGTTGATGGTAAACGTAGGGCTTATGGAGCAGACCAAAAAGAGCTCCGTTTTTACAAGTGAAGGCAAAAGGTTTTCCAAGTCTTTCCCCCCTTACGAGGTCCCAATCATTATTATATAATAGGTTTTTCTTCAGCGTCAATATACTTGCATCTTATGAACTTTAGTATACAGCCTTTAGAGGAAAACAGGGATGCATGTAGAAGTATAAAACTTGTGCAATAAAACACAAAACAGGGAGGAGGTGACACGATGCGTTTAAAGGATAAAGTGATCCTGGTAACAGGAGCCAGAAAAGGAATTGGGGAAACTGTTGCCCTCGCTTTGGCCAAAGAAGGTGCGGATTTGGCATTGATCAGCCGCAGCATCAAGGAAGATTCCGATCTGGTCAAGGAAGTCAAGGCCTTGGGGCGCAGGGTATTTGTCAAGCGGGTGGATATTAGCGACAGGGCCCAGGTCTTTGCCATGGTGGATGATATCCTCAAGGAATTCGGCAGGATTGATGTGCTCTTCAATAACGCCGGGGTAAGCAGGCCTGTGATGTTATGGAATACGACTGAATCGGATTGGGAAGATATCATCAAGATCAACCTGACCGGCACCTTCTATTGCATTCAGGCTGTGGCCAAGCCCATGATGGAACAAAAGAGCGGTTCGATTATCAATATTACATCGGCAGCGGGCTTGGTGGGAACCATCGGTCAGGTAAATTATACAGCGGCAAAAGGCGGTCTCTATGCCCTGGGCAAGTCAGCCGCGAAAGAACTGGCCCGCTATGGAATCAGGGTCAATACGATTTGTCCCCTGGCTGATACGGATATGACGGCCAAGATTGCCCACGATCCCAAACTTTCAGCGAAATATCTGGAAAGGATCCCCCTGGGGCGTTTTGCCCAGCCGGAAGAGGTATCTCCAGCCGTTATCTTTTTTGCCTCCGATGAATCTAGCATTATCACCGGGCAAACACTTTGTATCGATGGCGGAATGGTAATGATGTAAGGTTAGGTATTTTTTTTATATACAGGGAGGTTTAGCCATGCCTAAAGATGTAGCTATCATCGGCGTCGGGCAAAGCCATTTTGTCAGAGGCTATGCAGGTTCAATCAGGGAATTGGCCTTTGACGCTTATAGCGAGGCCATGAAAGATGCGGGTTTAAAGCCGGAAGATGTAAATGCTTCCATAATTTGTACTGCACCCGAATATGATAAGCAGCGCAGCCCCTCCGGGCTCATCGCCGAATACTTAGGACTCAATCCACAGCCCACATTTGCCATTGAAACTGTCTGTTCTGCCAGTTCAACCGGGCTGAAGGTTGCCTATTCCATGATTAAATCAGGCCTGCACGATATCGTTGTCGTCCTCGGTTTTCAAAAAATGTCGGAAATATCTTCGGCTGATTCCCAGGAACGCATGGGCCGCGGGGCGGATATCATGTGGGAATCGCCTTTTGGGACGATGATGCCGGCATACTATGCCATGCATGCCCGTGCTCACTTTAACAAGTATGGAAGCTCTTCGGAAGATTTGGCACTAATCAGAGTCAAGGCAGCCACCTATGGAAAGCTCAATGAAAGGGCGGTTTTCCGTAAGGGGGTGGAATTTGATCAGGTTATGAGTTCTGATATCATCGCCAGCCCGCTCAAAATGTTTGACTGCTGCGCCAATGCAGATGGATCATCCTGTA
>CAZAQM010000035.1:0-13510 GCA_964487385.1 uncultured Dethiobacter sp. | reverse complement strand
CACTAATGCAGCAAAGAGCGTCCCGTAAACAGGCTTCTGATCGCCAAACAAAAACATTGCCGGCAAAATGAGATACAGAATGAAAAATTGCCCTGTTAATTGTTTCCTGACCAGATAGTACCGTTCCATTTCCACCGTACCCTGCCATTATTTTTCGTCAATCTATACGCTTTTATGGCGCCCCAACAGCCCGGGCAGTCACCCAGGCGGGAAACGGCAATGGCGCACAGCCAGCATAATTGCCCATATCCCGACATAAAAAGGCCTGAGCGAATGGCATAAGATCACCTATTGGCTTTACTCAACTAAATACCTATTCGACAGCCTTTTTAAAAGTCCTTTTTTTTTATTTATATTGATAACGCTGCCTGCACAGCACAGGGATTTGCGGCAGCCAATGCACACCGGGGCCGGCGGCCGGGCGTAATTATGGAAAATATCAGGATCTCAGGCTCTCCAGGGCTGCCAGCCCCCCAAAAGCAAGCAAAAGATAATAGGTAAAAAAACGCCAGGTAAAAATAAAAAGCCCCAGTACAGAGGGGGGAATAAAATATTTAAAGAGCCCTGCCAGGCTTAGTTCCACAACGCCGCTTCCGCCGGGGATGGGAATATAGGGCAGGACCAGCTGGATGGCGAACTGCCAGGAAAAGGCTTTTAAAATGGGAACCTGTTTATTCAACCCCGCCAGCAGCACCGGTGCAATGCTGAAGAAGCAGATCCAATAAAGGATCGTCAAAATAATAATCGCGGCAAGCGCACCTGATTTCCAGCGGTTAAGGCCCCGGGCCGTAGAGGCAAATTTCTCCACTTCATTTTTCAGGAAAGACAAAACCCCTTTGCCCCGGCTGCTTTTAGCCAGGAAAGAGGCCAACCAGGAGATGGTATGGCATTTTTCCAACAGCCATTCCAGCAAAGCCGGCCGCCATAAAAGCAGAAAAAAAAGCAGGCTCAGCGAAAATGAGATAAAAACAGCATAGATAAAAGCTTTGTTTAACAAGGCAGGAATTGTCTGCTCCCTGTAAAAGTGCAAAAAAATAAGAGCTGTCAAAGTGAAAACGATCTTGGTAAAAAAGGACCGCGCAATAGTCACCGCCGAAGCCTCTCCGAGGGAAAGACCCTGGCGGTGCAGGGCAACGATATGGGCAGGCCATTCTCCGGCAGCAAAGGGGGTTACAGCGGCAAAAAAAAAGGTTGACAAGTAAACCCGTATAGCCTCTGAAAGCGTTATTCGCTTTTTATCGCCCAGCACAGCCACCAGCAGTCTGATGCGAAATCCTTCGATGATCCAGAGGAAAAGAACCATAACAAAGGCCAGCAAGAGGAATGCGGCCCGAAGCTGCAACAGGTTCAGCAATGTATCTTCCTCAAGGTGATGCAAAAAAACATAAAGCGTAGCAGCAATGCTGAGGGCCAGCGAAAATACCAGCCCTTTTTTCCAGGCAGGAAAAGATCTGCCCTCCACTTGGTTATTCCTAAGCACTAACTATATCCACCGCCTAACAGTAACAAAAATCCTATGTTATTGTTTCGATCCTGACACCGGCCTCCCGAAGGATCTCTCCGGCTAGGGGATCGGGATAATTTTCCTTGAGGACTACCCTCTTAATCCCGGCATTGACCAGCATCTTGGCACACATGGAGCAGGGATGGTGGGTGCAATAAAGATCTGCGCCTTTAATGGATACCCCATGTATGGCTCCCTGGATGATGGCATTTTGCTCCGCATGAAGGCCGCGGCAAAACTCATGGCGCTGCCCCGCGGGTATATTATGGATTTGCCGCAGGCAGCCCGTTTCGCTGCAATGCTTCAAACCCGTGGGGGCGCCATTATAACCCGTCGTCAACAAGCGTTTATCCTTGACCAAAACGGCGCCGACTTTTCTGCGCAGGCAGGTTGAACGTTCAGCTATGACGCAGGCAATTTCCATAAAATAGCTATCCCAGGAAGGCCGCATAGCGTCTAGCCCTCATAAATGGGGAAAGAATCGCAAAGCTGCCTGACCTTGCTTTTCAGCTGCCCCATAGCGATGTGATCTCCGCCGCTGCCCAGGGTTTCACCGATGATCCCCGCCAAAACTTCCATCTCGGCTTCTTTCATACCCCGGGTCGTTACTGCCGGGGTGCCCAGCCTCATGCCGCTGGTAATCAGAGGTTTTTCCGGATCGTTGGGAATGGCGTTTTTGTTGACGGAGATCCCCACTTCATCGAGCAGATTCTCCGCTTCCCGCCCGGTTATTTTTTTGCTGCGCAGGTCCACCAGAAGAAGGTGGTTATCGGTACCTCCCGAAACCAGGTTGAAACCCAGGCCCAGGAGTGCCTGGGCCAGTACCCGGGCATTTTTAACGACCTGTTTTTGATATTGGACAAATTCGGGGGTTTGTGCCTCCTTTAAAGCCACGGCTTTGGCGGCGATGACATGCATGAGAGGCCCGCCCTGAACGCCCGGGAATACAGCTTTATCGATCTTTTGGGCAAACTCTTTGCGGCAGAAGATCATACCCCCCCGGGGCCCCCGCAAGGTTTTGTGGGTTGTCGTCGTCACGAAATGGGCATGGGGAAAGGGGGACTGGTGCACCCCCGCGGCGATCAGGCCGGCAATATGGGCCATATCCACCATCAGGCAAGCGCCCGTTTCCTGGGCAATCCTGGCAAAAGCGGCAAAATCAAGCTCCCGGGAATAGGCGCTTGCCCCGGCAACGATCAGGCGGGGGGAACAATCCCCGGCTATTTTCGCCACCTCATCCATATCGATATACCCCGTCCGTTCATCCACTCCATAGGAGTAAAAACGGAAATATTTACCGGAGATGTTAACACGGCTGCCGTGAGTCAGGTGACCGCCGTGGGTCAGATCCATCCCCAAAACATTATCTCCCGGCTTTAGAAAAGCAAGATAAACAGCCAAATTGGCAATAGCCCCGGCATGGGGCTGAACGTTGACATGTTCTGCTGCGAAAAGATCCAATGCTCTGCTGCGAGCCAGATCCTCCACCACATCCATATACTCGCAGCCTCCATAATAACGCCTCCCGGGATACCCTTCCGCATATTTATTCGTTAAAACCGAACCTTGTGCTTCCAGGACAGCCGCACTAGCGTAATTTTCCGAGGCGATCAACACAATTTTCTTCTGCTGCCGGCGTTTTTCATCCCGGATAGCCCCGGCAATCTGCGGGTCAAAAGCTCCTAAACTACTGTTGTTACTGCTACCATCTACGGGCATCCGCCAACCCGGTTTCCTATATGTCCCGGGTTACACCCCCTTTTTTGGTTTTACTATTCCTGGCCCGATTCTACTGCATAAACTTCAGTTTTGTGCAGCAGAGCATCCTTTTATGCAGTGCATTCAAGCTTCCTCCAGCCTGTGTATCTTCTCTACCCTTTGCTGGTGCCTTCCCCCTGCAAAAGGGGTTTCCAAAAAGACGCGGACGATTTCCAAAGCCAATCCAGCCCCTATTACTCTGGAACCAAGGGTCAGGATATTGGCATCGTTGTGTTCCCGGCAGTAGCGCGCCGAGAAGCATTCACCGCAATGTGCCGCCCTGATTCCCTTTAGTTTGTTAGCGGCGATACAAACCCCGATCCCGGTCCCGCAAACGATAATGCCCCGTTCATAGTCCCCTTTTTGCACCGCCGAGGCAGCAAGGTAAGCCAAATCGGGATAGTCGACCGGTTCTTGGTTAAAAGCACCAAAGTCATGACAAGGATACCCATTTTCCTCCAGATATGCTTTGATCGTTTCTTTTAATGTAAAACCGGCATGATCGGAAGCCAGCGAAACGCGCACTTTATCTTCTCCTTTACCTTTTCAGCTACATTTAACAACTATTCTCTAAGGCCGGCCTATTTCCTGCAGCAGTTTTAATTTTCCCCGAAGGCTTTTTCCTCCGCCAGCCGGGCTTTTACTCTTTGCGTAATTTTCTCCACCGCCTGGCCGATTTCCCGGGCGGTCCGGCGATATTGCCGCAAACCCCGGCCAAAGGGATCGGAAATATCCCCTTGCAGCCCGAAACCGGCAAATTCCGCCAGCAGCCAGACCTTTCCCCGGGCTGGGGGAAACCGCAAGAGCAGGGTTTCTTTTTGCTTGTGGGTCATCGTAAAAATATAATCGGCTTCCTCGATCAGGGCACCGGTTATAATCCTGGAACGGTGCTGGGAGAGATCCACGCCCTCATCAAAAAGAACCTGCAGCGCTTCCCCGCTGGCCGCCAAACCATCGATCGTCTCCGTTCCCGCTGAACAAACCACTGCCGGGATTTCAGCGCCGCCCGATTCCTTCCATGCCTTGCCGAAAAGCCCCTCGGCGATGACGCTGCGGCAGGTATTTCCACTGCAGACAAAGAGAAATACTAGCCTTTTACCCATGAAAAACCTCCCTGGCCATCGGGCCGCATGATCTTCGAAGCCGCCTTTCTCAGGCGGTTCATGACCGCCTTTCCCAGCTCCTTTTCCGCAAATCCTTCCGCCACGATGACCTCCACCCCCTGGTAGTCCAGCTGGCGCAAGGCGTAAAAAAGCCGCCTGGCCACTGCCGCTGGGTCATCTTTCGAACCAAGGATTTCTTTAAAAGGAGCAGAAAAGAGGTTCTCTGATTCTGCGGAAAGGAGCAGGCCCAACTTGCGGCCCTGCATCATAAAACCCTCCGCCAAAGCCATGAGCTGCCGACGCTGGGGCTCCCCCTCCCCCTCCACCAAAAAAAGGGGCGCCTGCGGCGCATAGTGCCTGTACTTCATTCCCGGGGACAAAACAGGCTTTGCGGATTGCTCGTCGATATGCAAATTCGAGAAATCCAAAATGCCCGTTCTCAAAGTGCTCTCCAACATCTCCTGGGTCACCCATCCGGGGCGAAGCAGGGCCGGCGGCGAGGAAAGCAGGCTGATAACCGTCGATTCGAGCCCCACAGAGCAGGAACCGCCATCCAGCACCGCAGCGATGCGGCCGGCCAGATCGGACAGGACATGGGCGGCAGTGGTGGGGCTGGGACTGCCGGAAATGTTGGCACTGGGAGCCGCAATTGGCGTTCCTGCGGCGCGAATAAGCTTTAAAGCCAGCGGATGGGAAGGGACCCGCAGCGCCACCGAGGAAAGGCCTCCGGTCGTAATATCCGGAACGCCTTTCTGTTTGGGCAAAACCATCGTCAGCGGGCCCGGCCAGAAATAACGCGCTAAAAGGACCGCCTCCCGGGGGATCTCCCGGGCAAGAGCAAAAGCCTGCTCAATCCCCGTAATATGCACGATCAAGGGGTTATCGGCAGGCCTTCCCTTTGCCTTAAAAATTTTGGCAACGGCGACTGGATTCAGGGCGGCGGCTCCCAGTCCATAAACGGTTTCCGTGGGGAATGCCACCAAGCTCCCCTCCCGGAGTAAACCTGCAGCCAGTAAAAGCGCTTTTTCCTCCAGTTGACCGTTATATGGGGATAATAAAAGTGTCCCCTTCACCTGCGGCCACTGCACAGCCTCCCCCCTCCTGAACAGAACTTATTTCTGCGGCTGGCGGCAATCCCGGCAGTAGCCGAGGAATTGCAAGTTATGATTAACAATTTTGAAGTGATACTGACTCTCCACCACGCCTTCCAGCTGCTGAAGGAGATCGTCCTCCACCTCGATTATGCGGGCACATTTCAGGCAGAGCAGGTGATGATGGTGATGTTGCTCCACGCTGGCCGAAACCAGCTCGTAACGGCTGCGGCCATCCCCAAAGTTCATTTTATGCAGGAGCGCCATCTCCTCCAGCAGCTCCAATGTCCTGTAAACCGTGGCCAGGCCGATGTTTGATCCTTTTTCCCGGCTAAGCCTGAAGACCTCCCCGGCACTGAGGTGCCCTTCCTTGTTTTCCAGAAATATTTCCAGGACAAGTTTTCGCTTCGCAGTCAAGCGGTACCCCTTGAAGCGGTTTTCCATCTCTTTTATTTTTTTTCTAACCATCTTACACACCTGCCGGCCAACTAGCTTTTGCAGAAATCAGTATCTCTGGAATTAATTCTATAGAAGTAAAAGGTTTTCCTTTTTATCATAAAAAATAAAGCCCTCCATTTGCCACCTCTGTTGAAAATTCCGGATATTTCTACCGGCTGAATACTTTTGCCAAAAAATCAATGCACCAAAAGCGCCATTTGCCTCCTTCCTTTTCCGGAGGAGGGGTTGCCGCTTCCCTCAGATCCGGCCCGGGTGCTGGCCTATGCGTGATCACGATCTCCTTTTCCCGATCTTTTATCAGGCTTTCGCCGCCCGGGGCGGGAAAGACGGTAAAACAAAGGGGCGGGAAAAGAACGCACCACCAGTTCTCTCCCTGGCCCGATCCAATTTCAATCGTCAAGGAGGTATACTCGCCGGCAGGATAAAAACGGTCGCCATAATAACGTGCCGGAAAATTGCCTTTGGCAAATTCTATCCCGACAGGATCGTGGACGTCTTTTTCCCCCAGGATCCGGCAGGCTGTTTCCTGAATTGCTTTTTTATCCTTTTCCAAAAGAATGTGCAGCTGCGCGCTGTTTTGGCATCCGTTCCAGAGGGGCCCGAATGTTTGCAGCAGTCTGCCGGCCAGGTAATTTTTAATGGCCTGATCATGGGGATCATTGCTGTGGGCCTTGACATGAAAGCGGATAATTCCCCCGTCTGGCAAGCCCGCCGCCGGCATGGCAGGAGATAGCGGAGAGAAACAAAGCATTGGCAAAAGCACCATGAACAGCAGGATCTTTCCCATAGATCCGCCCCTCAATCCCCTAAAAATATCCCGGTAATCGAACACGCCGTTCACCCATTTCCCATCTGGAATAAGGCATCCCTACCCGCCTTTATTTATCCTTTTTTCCGTCCTCACCATAATAGCCGCGCAAAAGCCCCAGGGCATTTTTCTCCACCCTGGAAATTTGCGCCTGGGAAATACCCAGCTTCTCCGCCACTTCCACCTGGGTTTTCCCGTGAAAAAACCTTTCGATGATGACATATCTTTCCCGGGGACTCAAATGCTCCAGTGCTTCTTTTAAGGCAATATTTTCCAGCCAGCGCCGATCCTCCTCCTGATCGCTGAGGAGATCCATGACCTGAACGGGATCGCTGCTATCATTAAAAACGGGTTCAAAGAAAGAAAGGGGATCCATATTGGCATTGCAGGCCAGGATGACTTCCTCCGGCCCAATCCCGATCACTCTGGCCACCTCGCTCAGAGTAGGCTCTTTTTGATTTTTTTGCAGCAGGCTTTCACGGATTTCCTGCACCTTCTGGGCGGTGATTTTTGTCGAACGGCTCATATGTATATAATTATTGTCCCGCAGATAACGCTTAATTTCCCCCAGGATCATGGGAACCGCATAGGTGGAAAAATTTACATTATGCTCCAGTTTAAAATTGTCGATGGCCTTCATCAGGCCGATACAGCCGATCTGGAAAAGGTCGTCCATATTTTCCCCGCGGTTTTTAAAACGCTTTAAAACGCTTAAAACCAGCTTGAGGTTCCCCTCGATCAATTCTTCCCTGGCTTCAACCCCGCCATTGGCCAGCTGGACGAAAAGCCCCCGCATGTACTCCCAGGACAGGGTCGGCAGATAAAATGTATTCACCCCGCTTATTTCCACCTTATTATAACTGTACATCCCTTTTTCCCCCGGTCATATATCCATTATTCCCCTTCAAAGGATAGTATGGACCGTATTTCCATATTTTAGACATTATTAAAAAAATATTTCAGGGGGTAATTTGGAAGGCACGGATTATACCCTAAGCCCTGCGTTCGAGGAGCACGAGACGGGGAATCCCTGCATAATCCTTTTGCACAACCGGTTCCCGGAAAAATCCGGCGTGTTGTTTCGCCAGGGCACAAACATCCCCGGCCTGGGCCTCCCCAACCTCCAGGGCGAGCAACCCGGGAAGGCGGAGGTATGCCGGGGCAGGGCCGATAATTGCCCGGTAGGCATCGAGGCCATCCTCCCCGCCATCCAAGGCCAGGCGGGGTTCCCGGCACACTTCCTCCTGGAGCAAAGGTAAAAGGGGGGTAGGGATATAAGGGGGATTGGAAACGATGATATGAAAAGAGCGGCTCTCTTCCCCCAGGGCTTCCCAGTAATTGCCCCGGCACACCTTCAGCCTCTTTCCCACGCCCAGGCGCCGCCCGTTGCGCCGGGCCAGTTCTACTGCTTTTCCCTCGATATCGATGCCGGTAACCCGGGAAAAAGGGAGAAGAACGAGCAGGGAAAGGGCAATATTTCCGCTGCCCACCCCCAGATCGAGAATTTGCCATGCTTCTTGTGTACCATCCCCGGGAAAATCATGGTCTTCCGCCCAGGAGACAACTGTTTCGACCAGATGCTCCGTTTCCGGGCGGGGAATGAGCACCCCTTCTTCAACAGCAAGGGAAAGCCCCATAAATTCCTTTTCCCCGATCAAATAAGCCAGCGGCACCCTGGCGCCCCGACGCTTGACCAGCAGGCGGAAGGCCTGCAGATCCCTGCGGGAAACCGGCCCTTCCCCATGGCCATAAAAAAAGAGCCGCTCTTTTTTTAAAACAAAGGCCAGGAGGAGCTCAGCCTCCAATCGGGGGGAAGATACCCCCCGGGAACGCAAAAAAGAAGCGGCCTCTTGCAAGGCCTCTGCGATGGATCTGGAAAGCATCATTTTGTAAACTCCTAATCATGGTTTCGCAGCCTTCATGGGCTGATTCCTCAGCTCACGCCTAAGCAAACCAAAGTTTTAGGCAGCAGAACATACTTTATGCAGCGAAATCACCGGTTAATTGGCCAACCTAAGCTGCTCAGCCCTGTCGTGGGCGACCAATGCCTCGATTATCGCTTGTAAATCCCCTTGAAGAACCTGATCCAATTTGTGCAGCGTCAGGCCGATGCGGTGATCGGTAACCCTGTTCTGCGGGAAATTATAGGTGCGTATGCGTTCGCTGCGATCCCCGGTCCCCACCTGGCTACGGCGTTCCTGTGCTTCTTCCTTTTGCTGCTCTTCGATGATCCTGTCCAGCAGCCGGGCACGCAAAACCCTCATGGCCTTATCCCTGTTTTTGAGCTGGGATTTTTCATCCTGGCAGCTCACCACCGTATTGGTGGGAAGATGTGTAACGCGCACCGCTGATTGCGTCGTATTAACGCTCTGACCGCCCGGGCCTGTGGAACAAAAAGTATCGATGCGCAGATCCTGTGGATTGATCTCCAGTTCCACCTCCTCCGCCTCCGGCAAAACGGCAACGGTTGCCGTGGAGGTATGGATCCGTCCCCCGGATTCGGTGGAAGGTATCCGCTGTACCCGGTGGACTCCTCTTTCGTATTTCAACAGGCTGTAGGCTCCCTGCCCCCGAATGGAGAAAATAATCTCCTTAAAACCCCCGATATCTGTCGGGTGGGAACTGAGAACCTCGGCCTGCCATACCTTTCCCTCGGAAAAGCGCAGGTACATCTTCAACAGATCAGCGGCAAAGAGGGCCGCCTCCTCCCCGCCGGCTCCGGCCCTGATTTCGATGATCACATCCTTGTCATCATTGGCATCCCGGGGAAGCAAGAGCACCTTTATTTCCTCTGCCAGCCTCTCCTCCTCTTCGGACAGCAAGGCGATCTCTTCCTTGAGGAAAAGGACCATCTCCTCCTCGGGCTTTTCCTGGAGCAGCTCTTCGGCCTCTCTCAAGTCACTTTTGACTTTTTTTAAACGCCGATAGGCCTCCACCGTCCCGGTAAGGGCGGCATGTTCCCTGGTATATTTTTTCCATTCCTCCTGGTTTTTGATCGTTTCCGCATCGCTTAGCTTTTCTTCGAGGAGATGATAATGTTCCTCCAAAGTTCTCAGCTTTTCCAGCATTTAAACAAACCTCCAGCAAAATTAAAATACCTTAAGCATGATTCTGCGGCAAATTGAGTTTATGCAGCAGAACATATTTTATGCAGTGAAAGCAAGCATACATTTGCAACAGCAAATTCCCTTTAACACGGCAGGATATAATCGATGCAGCAGGGTCATGCGCTAATTAATTCAGCCAATGTCAGCAGGGCGGTATTTCCCCTTTTTCATCTTCCATTAACACGGCTTTTAACGCCGAGAGGGCTACTTCCACCTGATCGTCCGCCGGTTTTCCGGTAGTCAGCAGCTGCAGCCAGAGACCCGGCTGGGAAATAATCCGCGTCACAAAGTTGTCCTTGCGGCCGGCCAGTCTAATCACTTCATAGGATAAGCCGGCCACCAGGGGCAGCAACAGCAGGCGCAGCAGGATGCGCTGCCACAAAACAGGCCATCCAAAGAAAGAAAAAAGGACGATGCTGATGACCATGACGATCAGCAAAAAATTAGTCCCGCAGCGGCGGTGCAGCGTGCTGAAAGGCCTGGCCTTCTCCACAGTCAGCGGGCAGCCGGCCTCATAACAGGCAATGGCCTTGTGTTCCGCTCCGTGGTATTGAAAGACGCGGCTGACCTCTTTCCAGCGGGAAATAAGAAAAACATAGCTCAAAAAAATAAACAGCCGCAGCCCTCCTTCGCCCAAATTGAGCAGCAAAGGTGCTTCTGCGCCCCGGCGCAGATATTTCATGAGGAAGGTGGGAAGGAGGATGAAAAGGCCGATACCCGCCGCCAGGGAAACGATTACCGTCAGGGGCAGTTCCCACCCCTGCATCTCCTCTTCGCCTTCGTCCAAGGCACAGGTAGCAGAGGAAGAAATGGAACGGAATCCCAGGATGAGAGCTTCAAAAAAGGAGACAATCCCTCTTAAAATTGGCCACCTAAAAACGGAAAAACGATCACCCAGGGAGATAAAAGTGCTGTTTTCGACGATAATATCCCCTTTTTCCTGGCGCAGGGCGATGGCCACCCGGCTCTTATTGCGCATCATTACACCTTCGATCACGGCCTGGCCGCCCACGGAAGCTTTTGTATTTTTCATCTTTTAAACACCTTGCCTTCAAATTGAAAACAGGGCTTGAAAAAGCCCTGCCCGGTCTTCTAAATTATTCCAAGCCATATTTGCGTTTAAATCGCTCCACCCGGCCACCAGTATCAACAAATTTTTGTTTCCCGGTAAAAAAAGGATGGCAATTGGAGCAGATCTCCACCTTCATTTCCTCTTTGACGGAGCTGACCTCATAGGTTGCCCCACAGGCACAGGTAATCTTTGCCTTGACATACTTGGGATGAATGCCCTTTTTCATATCCTTCACCTCTTTTCCGGAGCTGCCCGGGACCTCGTTTACGCCTCATGCCCTGCCCCCGGACGATCCCGGCACTGAGGTATATAATAACACAAGGACAGCTATTTTGGCAACAAAAAAAGAGGCCCATCATTATCTTATAATTTAGGGAAGAAAGAGCAGGGGATCCAGCTTGCGATCTTCGAAGATAATCTCCAAATGCACATGGGGGCCGGTGGCATTACCGGAAGCACCGACTTTGGCTATGGATTGCCCTGTAGAAACATAATCCCCGACTGAAACCAGGTTTTGGGCATTATGGGCATAAAGCGTTCGCCATCCCCGTCCATGATCGATGATCAACAGGCGCCCATAGCCCGTTTTAATGCCGCAATATTCCACGATTCCCCCGGCTGCCGCCCCGATTTTTGCCCCATATGGAGCGCCGATATCCAGGCCAAAATGAAAGAGTCCGTTGCGCATGCCATAGTAGGAGGTTATCGCACCTTTCACCGGCCAGGCAAACAAAGGAATAAAGGAGGCAGCTTCGGGCATGTGTCTATCCGCCCGTGATGCCAGCAGCGTTACCGCAACAGCTTCCTTTCCCTGAGGATGGGCGCCCCCGGGGATAACCAGTTTTTGTCCGGCAAACATCCTTCTTTCATCCAGGAGGTTAAACGAGGCAATCACAGCAGGATCGGCCCTGTATTCCAGGGCGATGCGTTCCAGCGTGTCTCCTTTTCTGACATGATGGAGGCTGCCCTCCACGGTAATTATGTCCAGGTATTGGCCCGCACGGATAAAATGGGGATTGGCAATATTATTCCAATGGGCAAGAGCTGCCACGCTCGTCCCATAAGCATTGGCAATACTGCTCAGCGTTTCACCGGATCTAATCTGATGCCGGATGAGGGCCTGCGCTAAAGTTTCCTCCCTGTCCTGCTTTTCCTGCAATATTTTATATTGCTCGAAAGAACGCCGGTATTCTTGCAGTTCTCCCAGGTAAAGCGGCCTGGGAGGGACTGCCGCTTCCGCCGCAACCGGAAAAAATCCCCACAGGGCCATCAAAGACAGGGCCGCGGCTAAAAGCAATATTTCTGTTTTTTTAAAAAAAATAAGCATTCTGCTCATATTTTCCACTCCCGATTTGCCTTTCTTCACACTATTGTTTACTGGAACATGGATAAATATGCATCGGGCAAGCCTTCGGGCTTCCGAAGGGAAGTGAGAAAAGAGCAGGGCAAACAGATTATTTATAAATCCTAAAAAAGTTTTAAAGTTTATAGATTGTGGAGGTTTTCCAGGAAGGTGGCATTGTTCTCGGTTATTTTCAAACGCTCAATGATAGCTTCCAAAAAATCCGCAGAGGAGCTGGGACCCATGGAGCGCCTGAGGGCCCACATCAGTTCAAGGGTATCGCTGCTGAGCAAAAGCTCTTCGCGGCGCGTTCCGGATCTGGGAATATCGATTGCGGGGAAATATCTCCTTTCAGCAATTTTGCGATCCAGGTGCAGTTCAAGGTTGCCGGTACCCTTAAACTCCTCATAAATGACATCATCCATGCGGCTGCCCGTATCGATAAGCGCCGTGGCCAGGATGGTCAGGCTTCCGCCCCCATCAATATTCCTGGCTGCCCCAAAAAAACGCTTGGGTTTGTAAAAAGCAGCGGGATCTATTCCGCCAGAAAGAGTTCTTCCGCTGGGGGGGATAACCAGGTTATAAGCCCGGGTCAGGCGGGTAATGCTGTCCAGCAGAATGACCACATCCTGCCCATGCTCCACCAGCCGCTGGGAACGCTCCAGGACCAGTTCGGCCAGACGGATATGGTTATCAGGCCGTTCATCGAAGGTGGAGCTGAGCACTTCCCCCTTGACGGACCTGCGCATATCGGTCACTTCCTCCGGCCTTTCGTCGATGAGCAGGACGATCAGCTCCAGCGAAGGGTAATTTTCGGAGACGCTGTTGGCTATTTTTTTCAGCAGCAGGGTCTTTCCAGCTTTGGGGGGAGAAACGATCAACCCCCGCTGCCCTTTTCCCACGGGGACGAGCAGATCGATGATGCGGGTTGACAGCTCCTCTGGATCCCTTTCCAGGATCAGTTGATCCTCGGGGTGTATGGGAACCAGATCGGAAAAGCCGGGCCTTTTTGATGCTTTTTCGGGGTCCTGATTATTGACCGCATTCACATGCAGGAGGGCAAAGTAGCGCTCATTTTCCTTGGGAGGCCGGACTTTTCCCGAAATCAGGTCCCCCGTCCTCAGCCCAAAACGACGAATTTGCGAAGCCGAAATGTAAATATCGTCCTCGTGGGGCAGATAATTAACGCGCCTGAGAAAACCAAAACCATCGGAAATAATTTCCAGAACCCCCTGGGTAAAGATCAGGCCTTCCGTCTCCGTTTCC
>CAZAQM010000034.1:0-13692 GCA_964487385.1 uncultured Dethiobacter sp. | reverse complement strand
CGGCTAACCTGCTCCAGGGGTTTGCCCAGATGCCAGTCGGACGTATGCAATATGCGCATAGGCGTCTCCTTATCATTGCAATGGTACTCTGCCAGTTACCTTTTAAATTGCTTCCGAGTTCGCTACTCGTAGTGTGACCACATTGATAATACTTTAATAACTTTTTTTTCATCAATAATTTCGTAAACCAACCGGTGCATTATGTTGATTCTTCTGGAATAGTTTTACATTCTTCAATCGAAGTATTTATTCCCTCAATCAAAGATTCCCGCATACCAGGAATAGATAATAAATAGAGAGTTTCCTGAATAGCCGTCCCGTCTTTCTCAGAAACAATAATTACATTTCCTTTTTTAGTTGTAATTTGTACAGGCTCACTTGAAGAAATAGCATCTTCGACCAATTGATAAATGTTCTGTCTAGCCTGAGTTACAGATACTGTTTTCATAATCATCGCCTCCCATTCTATTGTACGGAACGATTTTACGTACGTCAATAAGGAAAGAACCCGCCTTTCTTCCCCAATAGTAATTTCCCAATATTTACGATATCTTTTACCTTTTTTTCTATCACTACAGCACAAGGACAATAACAAGCAGATCAAGCATTTTTTTCAAATATCTTACTCTTTTTCTTGTGGCTGAATTAATAATTGACAATGCATACAAATTAATGATATGTTATGCAAAGCGGAGGTGAATTGTATGCGTACCACTTTGGATTTGCCGGATGATCTTATTAATGAAGCCATGAAGATAACAAAATGCAAAACAAAAACGGAACTGATAAAAATTGCCCTGGAAAATCTTATTATCAAAGAAAAAATACAAGGCTTAAAAAAATATTATGGACAAGTGCCTTTGGATATTGACGTAAACGAGTTGAGAAACAGATGAGCCGTATGCTGATCGATACATCCGTATGGATTGCTTATTTCCGTGGTGATGAAAAAGTAAAAATTCTTAATGACTTTATTGATTCCAACCGGATATGTGTAAATGATCTGATTTTATCGGAACTTCTACCTTTCATAAAAATCAAGGAAAAAAATGAACTGGCCGAACTTCTGGAAACTATAAACAGATTGCCTATAAAAATCGATTGGGAACAGATTCGGGAATATCAGATGATCAATTTGAAAAATGGAATAAATAAGGTAGGTATCCCCGATTTAATAATCTTTCAGAACACAATTGCCAACGATGTTAAATTGTTTTCACTGGATAAACATTTCAAATTAATGGCAAAACATATCGAATGCAAAGCAATGATTTTCTAACGGCAGAACCAACCGCGGGGACGGAGGCTTTGGCTGGTAGCGAGGGCCACACCCTGGACAAGCACTTACTGCCAGCCTGGAACTTAACCAAAAATCCCATGTCACGTGCAGCCCTTATGAGTGCATTCAGCATTTTGACGCGATTTGTATTGAAGCTACCGGTTTGAATACGGCCCATCTTCTTAACCCCCCGTTAAAGTTGCAAGATCAAACTCCAAATTCATATGCTTTGGCGGCTTTTGCTAATAATATCTTGGCACCGCATAACTGGTTGTTAATGAGCACAGCGGATTTTTTAGCCCTAGTTGATGCAGTTGTTATCTACTTTCCCTTATTTTTTTCAATGTTATCGATAAGTTATATTCGTACAACTCAACATTATTTGTCTCAGAACATGCCAGCAAAAGATCATCCGAAATCTCGCGAGCGATTATTATGCCCCGTACTTTCTGACTTTCTTCCGCATGGTTTTTTCTGATCCATGCCATATAGCGAAGTATTTGCCCTACAACCCTATCGTATCCACGCGATACTTTAAGTTCGATGACCACATAATTATTATTACTATCGATTGCCAGGATATCAATAAATCGGCTCCCTACCGGGAATTCGATTCCGCTAATTTCCTCTTCCAAATATAACGATAGACCTGGCTCAATAAGGGACAGATTCTTTGCCAAGAAATTCTGAAGATCTTTCTCATAGGCGAATTCATTCCCATTCTCTTCTTCTGATTCTTCATGTTCCGGAGTTACTATCTCATCTTTATTTTGTTTAAAATAGATAGGGTCTGGATCAGAAGATTGGTCGTAGAGCCGGAATCTTTTGCTATCGATCTGAAAAAAAAGATCATCTTTACCATTTGGATCTACGCTGTAATGTATTCGGCTTGGAGCATTAGTTGATAACTTAAGCATATGAGCTGAAACAGTGCCAGGCTTTATGAGTGGATATTTTGTCTTGAACCAGGAATTTATTTTTTCTCTTTCTATAACTTCTCCTCTTTGAATAGCGAGGTCGTTTATCATATCCCGGAAAAGGAGTTTGACTGGTTTTTCATACAGCGCCATAATTAACCCCTCCTTCATCACCGCGCGCTTTTGCTTCTTCTACAGATTTTGCGTTAACGGTAAATGGCTCCTATTTCCTCTCCAGACAGTTAAAGTTGTTTGTAATAATGACAACCGGGTTAGTATACCCCCAACATTAGCTTCTGCCGCCGCCAGGAATATTTCCGAATGCAATGAACGTGGAAAGCTTTCATTTAACCACATTCAAGGCAATTGTCCTAAAATATTGTCTTTCTGAAGAATTCGAGACTTTTTTTCCAATTCCTGCTTATTCTCGCAACAATTGATGTGCTATAATCATTCTACGAAGACTAAAAGCTTCCCCAATTAATGGAAATACTAACTTGATCAGAAACCGCGTCATAGGTATATGGAAATCTTGCAAACACGTGACTTCAGCCGCGGTATGGACTCGATAATTGAAAGGAGAGCGCTTTTGAAAATTATTGTGGATGCGGATGCCTGCCCCAGGATGGTTTTGCAGATCTGCCTGGAAAAAGGGCAGCAATATGGTCTGCCTGTCTGGACAGTGGCCAGTTTTAACCACAACATCGAGTCGGAGCATCATGTTATCGTGGGCAATGCATCCCAGGAAGCCGATATAAAATTATTAAATCTGGCGCAAAAAAATGATATCGTTGTCACCCAGGACTGGGGTCTTGCCGCCATGGTTTTGGGAAAGCGAGCAAAGTGCTTAAGCCCTGATGGGAGAGAGTTTCAGCCGGATAATATTGGTTTCTTACTGGAAGAACGGGAATTAAAAGCCAAATACCGGCGTAGTGGGGGAAGAACCAGGGGGCCGAAAAAGCGGACAGAAAAAAACGACCGCCATTTTGAGACGGAGCTGGAAAGAATTATTAAAAGAGTTATTCAACTCCGCCCTTTTTAAATCTATTTGAAAAGCCTGGGGAAATCATGGAGCCCATTCCATTGTTTAAAATTTTTAACCGCACTTTTAAAATCTTTGTCAGCTACCGGTTCGGCTGAATCAAAAAATCTGCTGTTAGCCGTGCATCCTCCCTTGTCTTCACCGATATAGAGCATCATGCTTTTCGGATTGACGCTTCTCATCGTTGCTAATATTTCCGTAGCGGTATTATCCATAAATGGCCAGGAGAGGATCACCAGATCCGTTTCCTTACCGTACTTTTTTACGGCACTGACGGCATCAATTTTCTCCACAGCCGTCCACATCATATTATCTTCCTGCCAGTAATAGCTAAAATTATCATCGCCGGAAAAATTGTCCGTGGCTCTAATTTTAATATTTTGCTTACTTAGAGCGTGAGTCAGCGCCCCCGAACCCGCCATCACTTCCAGGCAATACCGCCCGCCGATCCATTGGCTCAGCGGCGCTACCCAGTCGTTGGCGATAAGGGCATAGCCCATGTGCTCTATGACCATATCCCTCAGTCCATCATTATCGATCTGCGGATCATATCTGTTCAGCAGCGATTCCGGGTAAAAATCGGGAATCACCTTGCTTTTGATCATCTCTATCGTTCTTTTCACTTCTTCGGGAAAAGGCATTAACCTCACCTCAATTTGTAAACCATGACGGGTTGCTCCTTGCCTTTGATAGCTTTTTCGCCCAGCGGCACGATGGAAAATTTGTTCTGCACGTAGCGGTAGACTTCTTCGCTGATGAGCACCTCTCCCGGCCCGGCGATGGATTCCAGCCGCTGGGCAAGGTTGACCGTATCGCCGATTGCCGTATAATCCATGCGATTTTCTGTGCCGATATTGCCGACAACCGCTTCGCCGATATTGACACCGATACCGGGTTGCAGCTCAATTTGCCATTTTTCCCGGGCTATTTCCCGCAGTTCGCCTATTTCCTGCATAATCTGCCGGGCAGCCTGAACGGCCCGGGCGGCATGATTCTCCAGCAGTATGGGAGCATTAAAAAAAGCCATGACCGCATCGCCGATAAATTTGTCAATTGTGCCCTTATTTTCGAAGATGCAACGGGTCACAATTTCAAAAAAACGGTTTAGAAGCTCAACAATTTCTTCCGGGCCCAGCTGCTCCACGATCCTGGTAAATTGCCGGATATCCACGAACAAAACGGAAATTTCGCGGCGATGGCCACCCAGCTTCAGGT
This sequence comes from uncultured Dethiobacter sp., assembly GCA_964487385.1. Lineage (GTDB taxonomy): Bacteria > Bacillota > Dethiobacteria > DTU022 > UBA8154 > DUNV01. The sequence goes on along the minus strand of CAZAQM010000034.1, from coordinate 9,239 downwards.
TTTGTTCGCCCACGTTGAGAATCTCCTCTACAACCTGGGAAGCAACGTAGCGGCCAAAAATGCGGGTAACCTGCCTCTTTTCCTCTTGTTCCCTCACAAAATTATCAAAAAGGCGGATATTTTCCAGGGCGCCGGCACCCTGAAATGCCAAAGCAGAAAGCAGCTTAAGATCCCCGGCTGTATAATTATAACTTTTTTCCGTTCCAACGAAAACAACGCCGGATGTTTTCTCCTTGATTTTCAGGGGCGCACAGATCATTGAACTAACGGTGAGCTCACCAGGAGTATAACGCTGATCTGCCGCTGCTTCGTTGACGATCTCCCCTTTGCCGCCGGCAGCGACTGCCTCGATGATGCCCTGCCCGGGGTAAATTATACTTCTGCCCCCCGGAGAATCCATTTTCCCCCAGGTTGCCAATGGCCCCAGGCGGCCGGCATCCCCGGCGTAGACGAAAACTACGATATGATCAGCCACGATGAGATTTTTGATTTCGTCAATTATGGCGCGGGCTACTTCTTCGGGGTGCAGCAGGGCGGTCAACTTTTCCGTGCTCTCATAGAGCAGATTGATCTCTTTATATTTCTCCAGCGTTTCTCTGCCCAGATATCTTTTTTCCGCCTCCTGGGCGACCGCGTAAGAAAGGAGGGAGGCTACCGTTTGGGCCTGCACGCTGTCTCCCCGCACCAAAGCAATTTCCCGGCCTTCCAAAAATACGGATGCCACTGTCTGCGTTTCGTCGATCTCGTCCCCAAGAAGCCGCCTTCCAGCAGGGTCGGTTATGGTAATATGAGCAGGGAATGCGGTGATATCCTGCAACAAAGAAATAATGTCTTTTTTCTTGAGCAGCCTTTTCAGGTTAATCTGCATCTTGCCACCTCCAGGCAAAACAGGCGCCTCGGCAGGCCTGCCCGGCGGATCAGGCCAGCAAATATTCAACCTTTGCCAACAGGGCTTCAATGTCGATCGGCTTGGTAAAATATCCGCTGGCAGCCAGGCGTTCAGCCCGCTCCTTTTCCTCGGCTATCGTTAACATGATGACATGGATATCTGCCGTCTCCGGCGCCTTTTTTAATGTTTCCAACACGGCAAAGCCATTCATTACCGGCATCATGACATCCAGGATTACCAGCTGGGGCCTAAAATCCTTGATCACCAGCAAAGCTTCCTGCCCATCGCCTGCTTCCCTAACACGGTAGCCTTTTTCCTGCAGCTCGCTGCGCAGATATTTGCGTATATTTGCCTCATCGTCTACCACCAGGATATCTTTTTTCTGCAGGCTGCCGGCAGCATGCCCTCTGTTGGCAGTCCCACCAGGGGCGCCATTTTCTTCCCGGGGCGCTGCAGGCGGTGCAGCCATTATTTCGTGCAACCCGCCGGGCGGCGGGTCCCCATGCTGGGGGGAAACTTTTTCTTTATCTGCACATCCCAGAGGCAGTGTAAACAGAAAAGTACTGCCCATTCCCGGCTCGCTTTCCACCCAGATACGGCCCCCGTGTTGTTTGACAATCTCCTTGCAGATAGGCAGGCCCAGCCCCGTCCCCATGGGTTTGTCCGTCAGCGTATCCCCTACCTGCTTAAACTTTTCAAAAACCTTGTCCTGCTCCTCAGGCTTGATCCCCTTGCCGGTATCGGCAAAGCTAACCAGAATTTCCCCGGGGCCATGCCTGGCCGCACAGACAGTCACTCCACCCTTTTCCGTAAATTTTACCGCATTGGAAAGGATGTTGATGCAGACCTGGATGAGGCGGTCGCCATCGCCGCAAAGCACGGGCAACCCCTCCGCCAGCTCCTTTTCAACCGTCAGCCCCTTCTGGGAAAAAAGAGGTTGTGTAGCCGCCAAAGCGCTATTGATCACCTCGGGTAGTTCAAAAGGTTCATTTTTCCATTCTGTGCGTCCCGCTTCCATTTTGGCAATATCCAGCACCTCGTTGATCAGATTGGTCAGACGCCGGCCCTCGGAGACAATGATCTCGACGTTTTCCTGCAGTTGTTTGGCCGCCCGAGCAACTTTTTTTTCCTCCGCACTGAGGAGCGCGGGCAGCAGGACCTCCTCAAAGCGTTTTTTAATAATGGTGGCAAACCCCAGGATGGAGGTAAGGGGCGTGCGCAACTCATGGGAAACAGAGGAAAGAAAATCCGTTTTCAGGCGATCGAGTTCCTTCAGCTTTTGCAAAGAGGCATGCAGCTCTTCCTCCATCCGTTTGCGTTCGGCAATTTCCCCTTGCAACTGTCTGGTTTCCCGCAGGTCCTTGCCAATGAGGATAACGCCAGCCAGATCCCCCTGGGCACTTTTGAGAGAGGCGGCGGATAATCTTACGGGAATGGACTCGCCGCCTGTCGTCTGAAGATTTAGCTCATCCTGGAACCGATCCCGGCGCCTTTCTTTTATTGCCGCCAGCAAGCTGGTGAGGCGCGGGCGATCAATTTCGCGGAAAAGTTCTATGACAGGATATTTTTGCACCCTTGATTCCTTAAGGCCCAATACCGTTTCCACGCTAGGGTTAATGCGGGATATCTCCCCGGCCGGGTTGACCAGCAAGAGCATATCCTCGATGCGGGCAATAATTTCGTCCGTGGCAATATTGAGATTGAGATCCAAAAGGCGGTAGCGGCTGATCGCCGTCCACATCCCCAGCACCCAGATCAGGGCCATCGCCGCGGGAATACGTGGAACAAAGGCAACAGAAAGAGCAGGCAGCAGGGTGCCCGTCAGATAGATGAGCACGACGCTGCTCAGTGTCGTCCAAGTGAGCAGGCGGGCCTGTTTTTTTTCGCTGCGCAGCGCCGACCTTTTCCCCCACAACGCCAGTTTGATAATCCCCAAAAGGAGATAGCCAACGTAGTAAAGAGAAAAGGAACGATACCATAGTGTGCTGCCGGCTAATGTCCCACCGCTGTAACCATAGGGCGCCACGTAAACCAGCTCCATAGGAAAATGGCTGGCCAGGGCCCCGTAAAGGTAGACAAATCCCGGCAGGTAGATCAAGAGGTAGATCCATCTTTTTTTTAACCAGGGATCGCCGGCAATTACCAGGAAAAAATGCAGGCTGGGGCCTGCTGCCATAAGCCAGCCCGCAAAGGATAGCCGGAACCAGAATAAGGCTCCCTCCGGCGAAAGGGCGGCAAACATAAAGGCAAAACATAAGGACCACCAGGCACAGCTGAGGCAGATCAAAAAGAAGGCAATATTTGCCTCATGGCGGTGATCGAGCCTCAGGCTGTAAAAACCGATAAAAAGCTGAATTAAAAAAGCAGAATAAAGAATAAGGGAAATAATATTCATCTAGAGGCCCAGGACCTCCTCTGCTTTTTCCACGATCTCATCCGGATTGAAAGGTTTGGTCATATACATATCCGCTCCAACTTCCTGGCCCTTTTGTTTGTCAAATTCCTGACCCTTGGCGGTAAGCAGGATTATGTAAACGTTTTCCAGCCCGAGCTCATTTTTTACTTTGTGGCAGACCTCAAAACCGCTCATCTTGGGCATCATGACATCCAAAAAGACCAGTTCCGGCATTTCGTCCAAAATACAGTTCAGCCCCTCCTCACCATCCCCAGCGGTGATCAGCTCCACGTCCTCATCTTCAAGATCTTCCAGCGTTTGCTCCAGGAGCAGCCTGATATGAGGTTCGTCATCGACAATGAGAATCTTTGCCATCCTTATCCCTCCCTGGTAATAGTTAACAGGTTCCTGATTTTGCTTCCTTTAGTTCCCCTTTTCCAATAGTTCATCCACCACCAGGAGCAACCGGTCAATATCAGCCGGTTTTGTAAAATAGTTTTCCACGCCCAGCTCAAGGCCCCTTTCCCGGTTTTCCAATATAGAAAGAAAAACAATGGGGGTTTTTTTAACCTGTGGATCGTTTTTTATGACGGCGGCCACATCAAAACCACATAACTCCGGCATCTTCACATCGAGGATAACCAGATCCGGTTGGGATTGTTTGACCTTTTTGACCGCCTCCAAGCCATCTCCCGCCTCGTCAACCCGGTAGCCCTTTTCCTGCAGCAATTGCCGCAGCAACAGGCGGATTTGTTTTTCATCATCCACCACAAGAATAGTTTTTTTTGCAGATTTTTCTTTTCCGGAAGCAACTTCCTCATCGGAGGTTTTATCCGGGGGCAAAAGCGCCGAATCTTTTCCCTCTATTTTTTCCGGTTCACCGCTTCCCGGCACGTCCTCCGCTTTTTCCTGTAGCTTTAATGGAAGGGTAAAAGAAAATGTACTGCCCAGGCCAAGCTCGCTTTCTGCCCAGATAGCTCCGCCATGATGCTCCACAATTTCCTTGCAGATGGGCAATCCCAATCCGGTGCCCTTTGGCTTATCGGTAAGGACATCCCCGGCCTGCCTGAATTTTTCAAACACCTTGGCACAATCCTGCGGGGCGATGCCCATGCCCCTGTCGACGACGCTCACCCTGACAAAGTCGCTGTCATGCGTCACTTTGCAGATAACCGGGCTTTCCTCCGTAAATTTGATGGCGTTGGAAAAGAGATTCAATAGTACCTGAATGATACGGTCGCTATCGCAGAAAACGGCGGGCAAGCCATCATCCATTTCGGTCTGGAGAGCAATCCCCTTGCCCTCATAGAGCGAGGAGATGGAAGCAATGCTTTGGGAGATGATCTCCGGAAGGTGGATCCACTCCATTTTCCATTCTGTCCGGCCCGCTTCCATCTTGGCTATATCCAGCACATCGTTGATCAGCTTTGTCAACCGCTCCCCTTCCGATACGATAATAGAGACGTTGCCCCTCACTTGTTCCATAGCCCGGTTGACTTTTTTGTCATCGATCTGCATGCGGGGCAAAACGGTGCCGTCGATCTTTTTTTCAATCATGCGGGCAAATCCCAGAACCGAAGTCAGTGGTGTTCTCAGCTCGTGGGAAACCGTGGACAGGAAATCTGTTTTTAACTGATCCAGCTCCTTAAGCTTTTTGTAAGCTTCTTCCAATTGTTCCGATTTTTCCTGCACTTCCTCCAGCAACCCGGTAATTTCACGGTTTTTTTGCTCCAGGATATCCCTTTCCGCTGAAAGTTTAATATTATAATCCAGGCAATTTTCCTTATGATTGCAATTGTTATATATTGCCGCGGCCATATGATGGCAGCTGGCATAGCCACAGGCATTGCAGTTTCTGTTGCGGGACCCTTCTGTAAATTTATGCATGCTGTTAAAGATAATTTCCAGCTCATCAGCAGGGACCTCACGAAAAGGCGTTACCTCTTCAAATTTGTACTGCCGTTCGAAATCCCCAAGGGCCAGCATCTCGTCAAAATAGGCAAGGATTTCTGCACTGTCCTTGTCTTTGTCCTTGTGGCTTTTTTTTCTGTTGACCCTCAGCGCATTCATTGTTTCCTCCACATCCGTGATATCGAGGATCTTGGTGGTCCCAGAACCAATATTGCAGCCATGGCTGCAGCTAAGGATATCCACGACCAGGGGCAGTGATTTACCCTCACTTTTGCGCCGGGAATATTCCCCCAGATAGGGGTAGGCCATCTCGGTTCCTTCAACCTGTTTCACCCAGGCATTTTCCGCATAGAGGTGGACGTTTTCCTTGAGGCCGCCCGGGAGGCTGAAAATTTCCCCAAGGCTATAGGCAGCAAGATCAAATTCTTTTTCCGCATGGCTGGTCAGATCAATCCCCTTTTTCTGCAAATAGTCTGCCAGTTTTTTAAATGTAATACTGTAGGTGACATAACCTCCCGTTTCAGGTTCGTTAATTTCCCAGATCTTCGCGATGCAGGGGGAAAGAAAACAGAGCCTTTCCGTCACCCCCAGGTATTTCTTAAGGTAGATGGCTGTGCAAAGCATGGGGCTTTGCACAGTAATGAGATCTTCGAGGATATCGTGGCAATATTTTTGCATGTAATTTACCACCGCCGGGCAGGGCTGGGAAATAAATGTTTTCAAGTTTTTTTGCCGGAGCGCGCGCAGGTAGGCCCATGTGGTGATATCGGCGCCAAAAGAAACATCATAAAAATGCTTGACACCGGCAGCATGCAAATAACCAAACAGCTTTTTATAATCGCTAAAATTGGTTTTCACTGCCGGGGCGGCGATCACTGAAATGGCAGCACCTTTCTCCAGATCGGCAAAAAAACGCTCAGTATCATCCAAAAAATCCCGGGCCTGGTGATCGCATACATCCAGGCACTTCCCGCACATGATGCATTTGCTGTCATTAACGCGGATTTTATTTTCTCCTTTGGCATTTATAAATGACACATTGGCATCCTCCACAGGACAGTAAAAAATGCATTTATTGCAGCCAATACAGTTTTCCTCGATGGTAAAGAGCAATGATTTCATATTATCCCGATCCTCCCGCACGGATCAAATATTATTGAAAAAAATAGGCAAAACGGACGGGCAGCCGATGCAACCTTTAGCCGGTGTTAAATCGTAAACGACTTCCCATTTTTTCTTTAATTCCCTGCATATTTCCATAAATCCTGCTAGAATCAAAAATAATCAACGGGGGCGGCCAACCGCGGGGACGGAGGCTTTGGCTGGTTATTTTTTTCCCATAATGGACAAGACATCAACAGCTGCCCAAGAAGTCCCGACCAGCCACAACCCACAACCACGAGGACCACCCCCATTAAGAGTTCTATCCGGCCAAAATATTGCCTCGGCCGTGTCAGGTACACTTGACACCTCAAAATCATTGTGCTACATTGGATGTAAGGTACACCTGACTATTTTGCTGGGGGCAGGGCCGTGCAAAACAATGTAAAACATTTTCGCGAAAAAAGTGGACTGACACAAAAAGAGCTGGGTAATCACGTGGGAGTTTCACGCCAGGCGATCAACGCTATAGAAACAGGCAAGTTTGATCCGTCGATCTGGCTTGCCTATGATCTGTCGCAATTTTTTGGTGTGTCAATTGAATCGTTGTTTATGTTTAAAGAGGAGGATAGGAAATGAAGGGCATTCTTAAAAACCCGGCAGTCAATGCAGTTTGCATAAGCTTGTTTACCGCTTTCTACAGCGTTATCTTTATCATCACTTCCGGCCATCTTGAGTTCAAAAGCCTGTTATATTACAGCCGGGCAGCAAAAATTTATCCGTTTTGGAGCGGCTGGAGCAGCTTTCTTGCTTCAGGTCACCACGTTTACATCGCCTTGGCATTGATTGCGGTTACTATAGCGGTGGTGCTTATGCTGCTTATTCGCCGCCGCCCATATGATGAATACCACACTGCCAACCTTATCCAGTGCCTTGTAGCGGCGGCGGTACTTACTCTTATGGCCATCGCCGCATTTTACCTGATGATCTTGAGCGATCCCAACGGCATTGTGGAAAAGTTTACGCTATTCATTGTTATAAACTGGGCGACGGTGGTGCTTGCAGACCTGGCATATGTACTCGTATGTAAATGGGGATAAAGATATGAAAATCCTCCTGATACAGCCTAAAATGAACAAACGGCCCATGGATACCGATCTCAAAACCCACATGTCCCCATCGTTGGCGCTGCTCACTTTGATAAGCCTCACACCTGGGGAGCATGAAGTAAACATGATCAATGAAAATATGGAGGAAATAGATTATCATTGCGGAGCGGATCTTGTCGGCATGACGATAACCCTGGATGTAATGCCGAGGGCCATAAAAATTGCGGGACACTTCCGCCGGCTTGGAATACCGGTTATTGCAGGCGGCATACATGCCACGTGCAGCCCGGATGAATGCTTTCCACATTTTGATGCTGTTTGCATTGGGGCAGCTGAGCGTGTGTGGGCGCGCATAATAGAGGAGGCGGCACAGGACAGGCTTCAGCGGGTATACCATGACATGGAAGATTTTCGAGGAGATGAGATTGTGTCCCCGGCTTACAGCAAAACTGATAAAAGCCGCTATCTCTACTCGAACATCGTTACCACCAGCCGCGGTTGCCCAAACAGATGTGATTTCTGCTACAATAGCTGCCAAAACAGATTTTATATCCGGCGTCCGATAAAAGATGTGCTGAGGGATATTAAATCGCTTGGAACCCGGCACGTGCTCTTTATCGACGATAATTTCAGCGGAGCGCCCTCTTATACCCACGAATTGCTTGGCTACCTGCAGGGAATGAATTTAAAATGGAGCGCCGCCGTCACGACAAAAATTGCCGATCACCCCGACCTGTTGGACCTGATGGCCGAAACGGGCTGCCAGAGCCTTTTTATCGGTTTTGAGTCGATCAACAACTCATCTTTGCAAGGAGTAAATAAGGATAATCGCTTTGAAAAATATGAAAGGCTTATCACAGAAATTCACAGCCGGGGTATAATGATTAATGCCAGCATGGTTTTTGGCCTGGACGGGGATAAACCGGATGTTTTCCGGCGAACCCTCGACTGGCTGGTAAAAAATAAAATTGAGACGCTGACTTCCCATATTCTCACCCCCTACCCCGGCACTAAGCTCTATCGCCGGATGAAGGAAGAGGGCCGGATAACGGATTATGACCTATCCAAGTACAATACCTCCCATGTGGTCTATCAACCGAAGGAAATGACAGCAGATGAATTATACGAAGGCTACCTTTGGATATACCGGAAATTTTATTCCTTTTACAATATATGGCGTCGCATGCCCGAGCATGGGGCACAGCGAAAATCGTACCTTTTATTCAACCTATTTTATCGTAAATTCGGGCGGGCCACCTCAGCACTTACAAGGATTATCCCGAGGAGAGCAATAGGGCGCCTGGCAGCGCAGCTCTCCTACCGGGTAAAATAATCCCTGCAGCTCTTTCCCAGCCGGATAAACCAGCCAAAGCCTCCGTCCCCGCGGCAGGTTATTCCTCGCCTGATTTTTCCACAGTGATATGCTTGATACGCTGCTCCTCCAGAGGTTTATCTTCTGCATCCCGGGGCGCTCCCACGATCTTATCCACTGTCTCCATCCCTTCCAGGACTGTGCCAAAAGCGGCATACTGCGTATCGAGGTGGGGACTGTCGGCCACGGTAATAAAAAACTGGGAGCCGGCGGAGTCGAAGGGCTGAGAACGGGCCATGGAGATCACGCCCCGTTTGTGGGGAAGTTCGTTTGCAAAACCGTTGGCGGTGAATTCCCCTTTGATGGAATAACCGGGCCCGCCCCGGCCTGTCCCTTCGGGGCAGCCGCCCTGGATCATAAAACCGGGAATGACCCGGTGAAAGATAAGCCCGTCATAAAACCCCTCTTCCGCCAATGAAATAAAGTTCCTCACTGTATCGGGGGCATTGATGGGGTCCAATT
>CAZAQM010000033.1:6209-14194 GCA_964487385.1 uncultured Dethiobacter sp. | reverse complement strand
CGGAATCGATTTTGCCCGGCAGCGTTACGGCGCGCCCCGCCATATCCGTAATGATGCACGGGGATCCTGTGGTGGTGGTGGGCAACTCGTCGCCTGCATTCTCAATTGCTTCCCCGGCTGCATTTTCTCCCGTAGAACAACCGCCGGGAAGAACTGCCAAAAGCATCATACATACCAACAATGCCATGCAAAGAAGAACCGAAAGACCTTTTTTAAGTATAATTTGTTAAACCCCCTTTTTTTTATTTCTCATTATCCTCTGATGAGAATTATACTCATTTGAGGATAATGAGCTACCTCATCATAAATCAATATTTATCCTTTGTCAATATCTGAAAATCAGAAAAATACCATATTGACAGAAAGGGCGCCTTAAATTATACTCAATTGAGAATAACCTTGGGCGAGGATAATACGGCGCTTAATTTAGCATAGAAGGACGGAAAAATATGGTGGACAAAGCTGGTGTTTTACATAGGCAAACCCATAAATGGCTGGTCCCCCTGCTGCTGTTCATCGGCATTCTGCTGATCATTGCCTCGCTGGGCATTGGATTTTACAGCATACCCCCGGCGGAGCTGTACAATTTGTTTATCCGCGGCAGGGATGCCGTCAGCACCGAAACAATCACGATCGTAACCAAAATACGCATTCCCAGAATTATTGCCGCCTATGCCATTGGCGCCGGCTTGAGCATCGCCGGGGCAGCCTACCAGGGGATGTTTAAAAATCCCCTCGTTTCCCCCGACATCCTGGGCGTTTCCAACGGGGCGGGGCTGGGGGCGGCGCTGGCCCTTTCCCTGCGTCTGCCGGGTTTCCTGGTGCAGGCCTATGCCTTTGTATTTGGCATTATTGTCGTATTTCTTGCCTATTTCATCGGCTCCCGGGCCAGATTCGGGCAAAACATCAGCCTTATACTGGCGGGCACCATGCTGGGCGCCTTATCATCCTCATTAATAACATTACTAAAATATCTGGCTGATCCCAATGATACACTGCCGGCGATCACCTTTTGGCTGATGGGCAGCCTTTCCAAGGTTGACGCTCCTTCCGTTTGCTTTAGTTTGATCCCCATTATCCTGGGCTGCCTGATCATCTATCTATTGCGCTGGCCCCTGAACATTTTAACGGTTGGGGATGAAGAGGCTCTGGCCATGGGAATCGATCCAAAAAAGATCCGCTTCATTGCCGTTGCCGCGGCCACGGTAATCAGTGCAGCTGCGGTATGCCTTGGCGGTATCATCGGTTGGGTGGGCCTGATGATTCCCCACCTTTCCCGGGGCGTGGCCGGCGCCGACTACCGCCGCATGCTGCCCGTTGCCGCGCTGATGGGCGGTTCGTTCCTTTTGTTAATGGATAATCTGGCACGTTCCCTTTCCACCATGGAAATTCCTTTAGGCGTTTTGACCGCCGTAATGGGCGCGCCTTTCTTTATTTTGCTGATCATAAAACGTATGGGATGGGGAGGAGTGGATTTTTGATGAAACTAAAGGTGGAAAACCTGAGTGGGGGATATGGAAAAAGGGAGATTCTCCGCGGTATTACTTTTGATCTGCATGCCGGGGAAGTGCTCTGCGTGCTGGGGCCCAACGGGTGCGGCAAGTCCACCCTGCTCAAGCTTCTTTTGCGTTTCCTGCCCCAAACCGGCGGGAGGATCATGCTTGGGGATCGGGATACGGGCGGGATGGATAGAAAAACCCTGGCGCAATTCTTTTCCTATATTCCCCAATCCGATGGCATGATGTTTCCTTATACTATCCTGGAAATGGTTACCATGGGGCGTTCCTGCCATATCGGCCGCTGGCGCACACCCTCCGGGAATGATACCAGGCTTGCCTACGAAGCTTTGGAAAAGGTAGGCATTCCCCACATGGCGGATAAGCTGTACACCACGCTTTCCGGCGGCGAACGCCAGTTGGTCCTCATTGCCCGGGCCCTTTGCCAGGATACGGATATCCTCATCATGGATGAACCGACGGCCAGCCTTGATTTTGCCAACCAGCAGCTCATCATGGAAGCAGTCCAAACCTCCATCGGGGAGGGACGGAGCGTGATCATGACGACACACAGTCCCTCGCAGCCCTTTGCCATTGCCACAAAGGTGCTTTTGCTTTCTGAGGGATCCAAGGTAGGGTTGGGGGAGCCCTTGAATGTGTTGACCAATGAATCTTTGGAGGAGGTTTATGGCATACCCATGGATGTGGTGGCGGTAACCGATCGCCATTATAACGAGCGGAGCATTTGCCTGCCGGTGCATTAAGCGGGGCATTACCCGGGGCATTGAAAAGTAAAGTCGGTATTATCCAAAATTTTCCGGGCAGCGTCGTTGACCGCTCTTTCTATTTCGTCATACATGGCCAGAAACTGTCTGCCCTTGTCTGTTAGGTTTGAGCCTTTAGGGCCCTTTCGCTCGATAAGGGGAAAACCCAGCTGCCTTTCCACGGTCCCCAGGACCCGCCAGGCCTTGCTGTAGGCCATACCCATAGATTTGGCAGCCTGATTTAAGGAACCGGTTTGTTCAACCCTTCTGAGCAGGCGGGCAGGACCGGGTCCAAAGGCCGTTCTTTGGTCATCGCCGGTGCGCAGCAGTCGTACTCTGATGAAACATTTAATGGGCTCATCCATAAAAAGAGCATATAGCAATCACCTTATATTGTCAATTGCCGCATCGATGAAACGTTAAAACGTTCACACGATTGGAGGTGTCCAGTTGAAAAACAAGCTATTCCTCGAAGGTAATATAGGCGTGGGTAAATCGAGCCTTGTCAGAGAGATAATTTTGCCTTTTCTGCCGGAGGTGGGCGGCTTTTTTGTGCAGAGAATATTCATCGGGGATCGCTATGCCGCTTTCAAGCTAAATGAGGTGGGAAAGGCCGCATCCTACCGGCTGAACAGGTACGTCTCCAGCTTGGATGAAGCGGATGATCTGTTTTTGTTCAGCGATGCCCGGGGCAAATGGCAGCAAAATCTTTCGGTGTTTAACGGCAGGGGTGCTGCCTGCCTGCAAAAGGACAGGGTTGCGGAAAAAAAGCTGATCCTCATGGATGAACTTGGAGGTATCGAACTGGCCTGCCCTGCCTTTATGGAAAAGGTTTTTGATGTGCTGGAGGGAGATATACCGGCCTTGGGGGTGCTGAAGTCCCGGAAAAATATGCAAAAAATGAAGAGCGCCGGATTAACCGGTACGGACCGCGTCCGGAGCGGCACTGCCGTCCTGGCGGACCGCATCAGAAGCCACCCGCAGGTGGATCTTCTCCCCGTAACAACGGATAACTACCCGCAAGCACGGGCCAGGCTGACAGCATTTGCCAAGGAGGTTTGGGGATGAATCAGCTAAAGGATTGGACGGATCGACAAATAACAAACTATTACCTGGGGATCGGGCAGAGCAATTATCCCCAGGTATTTTGGGATATAATGGAGCCTTCAATGGCCGGGTGCACCACGCTCGTGGATATCGGATGCGGGCCTGGTGCATTTGCCTTGAAAGCAGCTGCCTGCGGTTTTAGCGTGCAGGCTGTGGATATAGATGAGGGAAGACTCAAGGCCCTGCAAAGGCAAAAGAAAATTTTGGGCCTTAACCGCATAAAAATCATCCGGGGCGACTGGTTGGAGGTACATACGGAAAAAAACGATATTGCCGTTTGTGCCTATTCTTTTGGCGGAGCCATCGGCACCCCGGCGGGCATTCAGAAAATTATCGATCATGCCCGCCGGGCAGCCTTTTTTATTACCCCCTGCCGGGCGATCAAAACAGATTTTATGAGCAGGGAGCTCTACCAAAGATCCGGGGTGGCGCCCCCGGCATTCAGCGGCGGTTACGAGGATCTGCTAAAGCTATTCGAAGATTTGCGGGCAAAGGTTGAATATGAGATCGTCGCCTATGATTTTGGCATGCCCCTGGCCGATTTGGCGGAAATAGATGAATGTGCCGTTTACCTGGCAGATAAGCTGGGCCTGCCCTCTGTCGCCCTGGTACGGAAGCACCTGCGAAACATTGTTACGGAAAGAAATGGAGGGTATTGGGTGCCCAACCCCCGGGAAAGTGCCATAATCACCTGGAAAAGAACTTGGTAAAGGATTTTTATTTATTGACATCCTTCTTTTCCCCTGTTAAAATGAATAAAAATAACTGGAACCTTTAACCCAGTCCGGAGAGGCTGGAAAGGAGTTACAACTTTAGGCGCTTCTTTATTCTAGGCGGCTTTTAACCTCCTACCCTTCCGGGGCAGGAGGTTTTTCGTTATAGCGGTGCACTACCTAAGACAACCAGGAGCAGCAGTACATTTGGAGCAAAGGAGGCATCATGGATGGAGGCCAGGCTTGTTCTCGAAGATGGTTCCCAATTCAAGGGCTTTTCCAAGGGAGCCAGAGGTGAAATGTGGGGTGAAGTTGTTTTTAATACCAGCATGACGGGATACCAGGAGATCCTGACCGATCCCTCATACTGCGGCCAGATCCTCGTCATGACTTTTCCCCTCATCGGCAACTATGGTATTAATAATGAAGATTTTGAATCGAGACGCCCTTTTCTGAGGGGCTTGGTCGCCCGGGAACTTTGCACTACACCCAACAACTGGCGTCAGGTCATGAGCATCGGAGCCTACCTGAAGGAAAATAATATTGTTGCCCTGGACGGAATCGATACCAGGGCCCTCGCCAGGCATCTGCGCGAAAAGGGCACGATGAGGGGCATTCTTACCACGGAAAATACACCTTTGCCGCTGCTGCTGGAAAGGGCCGGCAAAGCCACTGCCGTTACCGATGCTGTGTTCACTCCGGAAGTAACCATTCAGGAACCCTACACCTGGGAAAACGGAGGCCCGCATATCATCATCGTCGATCTGGGGCTCAAGCTTTCCATAGCACGCTCCTTCCATAACACCGGCTGCCGCGTCACCGTGGTGCCTGCCTTTTACTCCGCAGGAAACATTATGGACCTGCGGCCGGCCGGGATCGTCTTCTCCAATGGCCCGGGAAACCCGGCAAAAATTTCCGGAGCTATTCAAACAGCCGGTGAACTCATTGGCTCCGTTCCCATGATGGGCATCTGCCTGGGCCACCAGATTATCGCCCTGGCTCTTGGCGCCAAAGCGTTCAAGCTAAAATTCGGGCACAGGGGCGCCAATCATCCTGTCAAAGACCTTATCCGGAACAAAGTCTACATCTCCACCCAGAATCATGGCTATGCCATCGATGAGAACAGCCTTCCCGCCGGCCTGCAGGTCATCCAGCGAAACCTAAACGACGGCACGGTGGAAGCACTTATAGAGCCACATAAAAATATTATTGCTGTCCAGTATCACCCCGAAGCATGCTCGGGGCCCGAAGATTCCGGACACCTTTTTCATCGCTATTTACGAGAAATCGGTTTATAGAAGATGCAGTTACTGCCAACACAAAAAAGGAGGCATTTTTCATGCCTGCAAATCCCCATATTAAAAAAGTAATGGTCATCGGATCAGGCCCCATCGTCATTGGTCAGGCTGCCGAATTTGACTACGCCGGCTCCCAGGCCTGCCGCTCCCTGAAGGAGGAAGGGATAGAAGTAGTACTGGTCAACAGCAATCCGGCCACCATTATGACCGACATCGATATGGCCCCCCGGGTTTACCTGGAGCCCCTGACCGCGGAATTTGTCACCCGTATCCTGGAAAAAGAACGTCCGGATGCCCTCCTCCCCTCCCTTGGGGGGCAGATTGCCCTCAATATTGCCAAGGAGGTCGCCTCCCAGGGTGTCCTCGAACGTCTGGGCGTGAAATTGATCGGCGCCTCTCTGGCCACCATCGAAAGAGCAGAAAACCGTGAAAAATTTAAACAGATGCTGGAGGAGATCGAGGAACCCTCCCCGCCCAGCGGTATCGTCTCCAAGGTGGAGGATGCACTGAAACTTGCTGAAGAAATAGGTTATCCCGTTATCGTCAGGCCCGCCTTTACCATGGGGGGTACCGGGGGCGGCATGGCACAGGATGCACAGGACCTCAGCGAAATAGCCCGCCGGGGGCTTAACTCCAGCCCCATCCATCAGATCCTGGTGGAAAAAAGCCTCGTCGGATGGAAGGAAATTGAATTCGAGGTCATGAGGGATAGCGCCGATAACTGTATCACCATCTGCAGCATGGAGAATATCGATCCCATGGGCATCCATACCGGAGACAGCATCGTCGTGGCGCCGGCCCTGACCCTGACCGGGAAGGAATACGAGATGCTGCGCCGCGCCTCCCTGAAAATTATCCGCGCCCTGGAAATAGAAGGGGGCTGCAATGTCCAGCTGGCCATGGACAACTCCAGCTTCCAGTACTATGTCATCGAAGTGAACCCCAGGGTCAGCCGTTCCAGCGCCCTGGCCTCCAAGGCCACCGGCTATCCCATCGCCAAGGTGGCCAGCAAGATCGCCATCGGCCTCACGCTGGACGAAATAGAAAATAGCGTCACCGGCAAAACCTGTGCTTGTTTTGAACCGGCCATCGATTATTGCGTGCTCAAGTTTCCCCGCTGGCCCTTCGACAAGTTTGCCACGGCCGATCGCCTGCTGGGAACCCAGATGAAGGCTACCGGGGAGATCATGTCCCTGGGCCGCAATTTCCAGGAAGCCCTGCTTAAAGCCGTCCGCTCCCTGGAGATCGACACCTTCCATCTGGAACTTCCCGAGCTGAAAAGTTATTCCGAAGGCGATCTCCGCTATGAGCTTTCCCACGCCACCGATATGCGCCTTTTTGCCGTGGCCGAGGCATTCCGCCGGGATTTTACCGTCGAGGAGGTCCATCACCTCTCTCTCATCGACAACTTCTTCCTTTATAAGATAGAGCAGCTCATTATGCTGGAAAAAGAGCTTGAGTCCGCCGGAAAGGATACCTTAACCGAAGAGCTCCTCTTTAGGGCCAAATATTATGGTTTTGCCGATCATACTCTGGCCCGGCTCCTGGGACTGGAGGAAAGCGGGATCCGCACTCTGCGGAAAAAATACCGGATCCTCCCAACATATAAAATGGTCGATACCTGCGCCGCGGAATTCAAAGCGGCAACCCCCTACTACTACTCCACCTACGACAGCGAAAACGAAGCCCTTCCCACGGAAAAGAGGAAAATTGTCGTTTTAGGCTCGGGCCCGATACGCATCGGGCAGGGGGTTGAATTCGACTACTGCTCCGTCCATGCCTCCTGGGCCCTGAGGGAGGAAGGCATAGAATCCATCATCATCAATAATAACCCGGAAACTGTCAGCACCGATTTCGATACCTCTGACCGCCTCTACTTCGAGCCCCTGGTCAGCGAAGATGTCCTCAACGTCATGGAAATAGAAAACCCTGAAGGGGCAGTGGTACAGTTCGGCGGCCAAACGGCCATCAACCTGGCCGACTCCCTGGTTAAAAGCGGTATAAAAATCATCGGCACCGCCCTGGAGGATATCGACGCCGCCGAAAACCGTGAGCGTTTCGATGCGCTCCTGGAGAAACTGCAAATACCCCGGCCTATCGGCGGAACAGCTTTCTCCACCGCCCAAGCGGAAAAGGTGGCCGAGCGCATCGGTTTTCCCGTGCTCGTGCGCCCCTCTTATGTCCTGGGGGGCAGAGCTATGGAAATAGTCTATAATATCAAGGACCTGCGGGAATACATGACTACGGCGGTAAAAGCCTCTCCCAACCATCCCGTGCTCATCGATCAATATCTGCGGGGCGTGGAGCTGGAGGTGGATGGCATCGCCGACGGAAACGAATGCCTTATTCCCGGGATCATGGAGCATATAGAAAGAGCAGGGATTCACTCCGGGGACAGTATTGCCGTTTACCCCCCAATCAACGCCCACCGGGAACTGCAGGACAGGATCGTCTCCTATACCCGGCAGCTGGCCGGGGCATTGAAAATAAAGGGGGCCCTGAATATCCAATATGTCTATCATGAAGGTTGCCTCTATGTCATAGAGGTCAACCCCCGATCGAGCCGGACCATTCCTTTCCTCAGCAAAGTCACGGGGATCCCCATGA
>CAZAQM010000033.1:0-6199 GCA_964487385.1 uncultured Dethiobacter sp. | reverse complement strand
TCTCCCTGGGGAAGACCCTGGCCGAAATGGGCTATCGGGGAGGCCTGATCGAGGCGCCGGATTATATCGGAGTGAAAGCGCCCGTCTTTTCTTTTGCCAAGCTTTACAAGCTGGAGACATCGCTGGGGCCGGAGATGAAATCCACCGGCGAAGTCATGGGGATCAACAAGCACCTCTCTCAAAGCCTTTACAAAGCCCTGCTGGCTTCCGGCCTCGACCTGCCCCATGGGGGCAATGTCCTCGTCACCGTAGCCGATAAAGACAAAGAAGAAGCTCTCCCATTTCTCAAAAAGCTTCTTCATCTGGATTTCCAGCTCTTTGCCACCAGAGGAACCGCTCTCTTCCTGGAAGAAAACGGGCTAACGGTTCGGCAGATCAATAAAATCCGCGAGGGATCCCCTCACGTCCTCGATCTAATCAACTCGGGAAAAATCGGGCTCATCGTCAATACCCTGACAAAGGGGAAAATGCCCAACACGGATGGCTTTCGCATCCGCAGGGCTGCGGTGGAAAACGATATCCCCTGTTTTACCTCCCTGGATACCGCCCTGGCGGCAGGGGAAATTCTTAGCCGTCTCAAGGGCGGGGATGATGATACGGAGGTCCTCTCCATCCAGGAATACCTGCGGCTCCCTTAAAGGCTATCCTCGGCACCCAGCCTTGCGGCAGAGTTCCTCCCAGTAATAGTCTGCATTTTTCCGGACAAGTTCAATGCCTTCCGGCCCCAGGGAATTAAAACGTTTCTGGGGCCGCAAATAATCCTCCAAAGGAGGCCGGACACTGGGGCGGCAGGTTATGCGGTAGCGCCTTCCATCCTCAATCTCGAAAAGGGGGAAAATACGCGTCTGCACCGCCAGGCGGGAAAGAGCCACAGTCTTTTCCACAGGACTGCCCCAACCCTGGGGACAGGGCGCCAGGATATGCAGAAAGCGAAAACCCTGCACTTCCATGGCCCTTTCTACTTTGGCAATCAGGTCCTCCGGAAAAGCAATCGTGGCCGTAGCCGCATAGGGAATCTGGTGTGCCGCCATAATTGTCATGATATCTTTTTTGGGGTTGGGCTTGGAACGGGGCGGCGGCGTGGTCGTCGAAGAAGAACCGTAAGGAGTCGCCGAACTCCTCTGCATCCCCGTATTCATGTAGGCCTCATTATCATAACAAACAAAAAGAATGTTCTCGTTCCGTTCTGCCGCTCCCGACAGCCCCTGGATACCGATATCAAAAGTGCCTCCATCGCCGGCCAGAACCACCACCTCTGTATGCATATCCCCCACAGCCTGCAGGCCCTTTTTAATCCCGCTGCCCACAGCAGCCGCCGAGGGAAAGGGGCAATGAAGGACGACGGTTTCCAGGCAGCGCAGGGGGTTCACACCGGAGATGATGCTCCAGCAGGAGGCCGGGATGACGATCACCGCTCTATCCTTAAGGGCTTTCATCAGATAGCGGACGGCTAGCGCCGCCCCGCAGCCGGGGCAGGCGTTATGCCCGCTGAGCATATATTCTTCCTGCAAAAGCCCGCCCCCGCCAATCAGGGTTTCCTTAAGCGGAAAATTTCCCATTAGAGATCAACCCCCCAGATAATTTTTTCCCCGTCGTCTTTCCAACCGGCCACCTTACCCATGGCTTTGCCCATCAACTCCAGGGTCAGATCGATCCCTCCGGCCAGATTCAGCTCAAATATTTTTCCCCGGAAAGAAGTACCCTGCAGCAGCGCCCTCAGTTCCTGGGCAAAAACCCCGCCGATCCCCATGGAAAGGTTCCGGTCGATGACGATTAACCTTTTTACATTTTTTCTGCAGAGGGCGGAGATAATCTCCCTTTCCGGCAAAGGCTTAAAAAGTTTCAAGCGCAATAGCCCGCATCTTTCCCCGCCGCCTACCAGGGGAAGAAAGCTTTGCACCGTTTGAGCGATAGCTCCGGCAGCAACAAAAACAGTTTCGGCATTTTCCAGATCCGTTTCCTCCGCCAGGGCGTAGGTACGGCCGAAAATCTGTGCGAACGCCTGGTTGATCTCCTGCAGGGCGCCCGGCACCTGCATCATGGCCCGATGCCCGGCCTGCACCACCCGGGCCATATAGCGGTAGTCCGTAACCGCCTGAATGGTCTCCGGCCGGGAGGGATGAAACTGTGCCTGCCCCGGTGGGGGGCTGAGCAGGCGGTCTGCCTCCTCCTGCCCGGGGAGATTTACCACTTCATAGGTATGGGAAAGGGAAAAACCATCATAGACGACCATGCAAGGTATCCTGGCCTCTTCGGCCAGGCGGAAAGCCAGGAGGACCGTATCGAAGATCTCCTGAACATGGCAGCAATAAAGCTGAATCCATCCGGTATCCCGCTGGGAAAGGCTGTCCCCCTGGTCCGGCTCCAGGCTCCAGGGAGCCCCCAGGGCCCTGTTCACGTTGACCAGGACGATGGGCAGCCTGGCTCCGCTGGCCCAGTGCAGCAGCTCGTGCATATAGGCCAGTCCCTGGCTGGAGGTTGCCGTAAAGGTGCGCGCCCCGGCATAGGCTGCCCCGATGATATAAGACAGGGCAGAATATTCCGATTCCACGCTGATGTATTCCCCGGGAAAATTTCCTGTTGCCCACATTTCAGCGATGTTTTCCACCAGGGAAGTCTGTGGTGTAATGGGGTAGGCGCAGACCACCTGCGCCCTTGAAAGCTTTACCGCCAAAGCAGCGGCCTGGTTGCCGTTCATCAGTTTACTTTGCAGAACCGTCCACCTCCTCCATGAACAGAACGCCGGTCGGGCATTCGTACACACAGATCCCGCATCCCTTGCAATAATCCAGATTAAGCTCCGGAAACCCGTTTTTATATTCCACGGCCAGATCAGGGCAAAAGGCCCAGCAAACGCCGCAGTTCCGGCAGGTTCCACAGCCAAAACAGCGTGCCGCCTCCTCGGGGGGGGAGTCCAAGACCCTTTGCTGCGGATACAAAAGGGGATTCAGATTTTCAAAAGGGACAAAGTCCTCCTTGTTCTCCAGAGCCGGTTCCGGCAGCGGCAGCAGGGCAAAATCCTCCGGCCAGAGGAGCCCGGCCAGTTTTAATGCTGCCTGACGGCCGCTGAAAATTGCCGAGGCGATATTGGCAGGCCCTGTCACGGCATCCCCGGCAGCCAGGAGATAACAGCTGCTCCCGGGAAAAAGGGCGGCGCCCCCCCGGGCTGCTTCCGGCGCGGAAACGAGCTCCGGCAGATTGCTTTGCTGCCCGGTGGCCCCGATGACCATTTGGCATTTGATCGTAAAATCCGTGCCGGGAATGGGCTGCATATCCTCCCCCCGCCGGGTCGGCAGCACCCGGGACAAGGTAACCCCCTCCACACTGCTGCTGCCATGGATCTCCTCCAATAGCACATTGAAAAGGAATTTCACCCCGGCATCCCTGGCTGCTCCAACCTCTTCGGGGTGGGCGGGCATAACCTCTTCCGAACGGCGATAGGCAAGGATAACCTCCCCTGCTCCGCCAAGGGCGGCAGCCGTCGCCGCGTCGACGGCTGCATTGCCGCCGCCGATGACGATCACGGCGCCGGAAACAGCATGGATGCGCCCCAGGTTAACCCCCATCAGGAAGTCGATGGCGCCGGTAACACCGGGAAGGTTATCGCCCGGCACGCCAAGGCTCTCCGTCCTGCCGGCCCCCACGGCCAGCAGGAGCCCGTCACACTCCCGGGCCAGATCGCCGAGCAAAAGATCCCTGCCCACCTCCACCCCGCTCTTGATGACAATCCCCTCGCCTTGTAAAATTTCCAGCTCCTTTTTCAGGACTTCCCTGGGCAGGCGATAAGCGGGGATACACGTGGCCGGGAAACCGCCGGCAGCGGATTCTTTTTCCAGCACGGTTACCTCTGCCCCCATGCGGTTGAGGTAATAAGCGCCGCTCAGCCCGGCGGGGCCGGATCCGACGATGATCACCCGGGGGGCGCCGGCACTTTTGGCCGGTTTATCAGGCCGATAATTTTCCTGCCGCCACAGGCCCAGGGCCTTTTCAATTTCCCGTATGGCAACCGGCTCGTCCCACTTCCCCCTGTTGCAACCGCCGCGGCAAAACTGGTAACAGGCATAGCCCGTCAGCGCGGGAAAGGGGTTAAATTGCTGCATCACCAGCCAGGCCTCTTCCCAGCGGCCTTTTTCCGCCTTTTCCATCCATAAAGGAATCCCGCTTTCCAGCGGGCAGAGTGTCTGGCAGGGGGCCGCTTTTTCCCGGCGGACCGGGGTCAAAAAGCGCCACAACCCGGTTCTATTGACCGTGGTGGGAACCGTTTCGATAACAGGGGAAAGGGGAAATATATCTTTGCTATTCCATAATTGCATCCTCAAGCCTTACCTCCCTCACCTCAAGAAATCCCCGCCTGGCAACATGGATATTTTCCTCCAGCTGAGGGATCTTCCCTCTGAAACTTTCCTCCAGGACGTGGAACGGGGCCAAACCAAGAACTTTCACCAGAGCACCCAGCATCACGCTGCTGACCAGGGGCATTCCCGAGGAAATTAAACCCGCACCGGCAGCAATTCTGGAAGCATCAATACTATAAATCTGACAGCCCTCCACCCCTTTGGACCAAAAAGGGTGGCCGTCACCGGCATTTACCAGCATAACCCCTTCCTCTTTCAGGCCTTCCCGCAGCGCCTCCCTGGGAAGTTCCGGGTCAAAAACCACGACGAGGTGGGGTTCATAGATGCGGCTGCGAGGCATGAGCAGAGAACTGCTGTAGCGTAGGAAAGCTATAACCGGAGCTCCCCTTCTTTCTGCTCCGAAGAAGGGAAACGCCTGCGGGAAGTAGCCCATGCGAAAAGCCACCTCTGCCGCCAGGGTTGCGGAAAGAACAGCGCCCTGTCCTCCCCGGCCGTGAAAACGAATCTCCCTCAGGTCTTTGTCAAACATAGCAGACCTCCTCCCAAACTCCGGAATTTTGCCGGGTTCATTTGCCAATTATTATAACATAAAAAGTAAACGGGGAGGAAAATTTTGTCCCCTAATCTTTCCTTTCCTTTTTTAAGCTATTACACCCTTGCCCCTTTTATCCCCCGCCCGCTTCTTTCCGGAACAGGCCCCGCCCTACAGCAAATATTGCCGATTGATAGGGCTAAAATCCATTGCAAATAAGATTGGATGGTGGTATTATGTTTGCGGATCAGATGGGGAAATAGGTGAAAAAATTCACATTATAGTAAATTTGCTCTACATTGAAATCAAAACACGAAACAGGTGACAAAATTGGATTTGGGGCAACTCGATCTACGGCAGAAGCTTATCGAGGAGATATATGCCGAGGATCTGTTCCGGATTAACCTATTTGGCTGGAAGATTCCTGTTGCTGATACGGTGGTAGTAATGTGGATCATCATGGCTTTCCTCATACTCTTCGCCTTTTTAATTACCCGAAAGATGAAACCCGTTCCCAAAGGAAAGCAAAACCTTGCCGAAGTAATCGTTGGTTTTTTCAATTCATTTTCTGAGAATGTCATCGGACACCATTGGCGGCCCTTCGCACCCTACGTGGGGACGGTGGCCCTTTTCCTGGTTTTCGCCAATACGATCTCCCTTTTCAATTTTATTCCAGGAGGCAGCTTCCTTTACAAGGTTACAGGGTTGAGCTTTTTTCAGCACATCCCGGACAACCTGCTGAAACCCCCGACGCGGAATATTAATGTCCCCTTTTCCCTGGCCATATTGACCATGATTGTCTGTATCGTCAAAGGCATTGCCATTAAAAAACCGGGCAAATGGCTGCGTTCATTTTTTGAGCCCTCTATTATGGTCTTTCCTTTTAAGGTGCTCGATTATGTCATCAGGCCCACTTCCCTCTCCCTGCGGCTGTTTGGCAATATTCTGGGCGCTTTTATCGTCATGGAGCTGCTCTATTTGACCATACCGGCTTTCCTTCCTGCTCCTCTAAGTATTTATTTCGACATCTTTGATGGCTTTCTCCAGGCTTATATTTTTGTGTTCCTCAGTCTATTTTATATGGCGGAAGCCGTTGAATAGGAGGTGAAGAGATGACTACAGGAGGGATCATAGCATTAGCTGCCGCTCTTTATGCCATTGTCGGCGCAGCAGTGGGGATAGGCATTGGTATGGCCACGGGAAAGGCCGCCGAAGCCACAGCAAGGCAACCCGAAGCAGCTGATAAGATTAGATCTGTGACCTTGCTTGGCTGTGCACTGGCGGAGGCAGCAGCTATTTATGGTTTTGTTAT
>CAZAQM010000032.1:9172-14578 GCA_964487385.1 uncultured Dethiobacter sp. | reverse complement strand
GGGATCTGCTCCCCGTGGATGGCGTCATCACCGAAGGGCAATCCTTTCTTGACGAGTCATCTCTGACCGGTGAAAGCATACCTGCGGAAAAACAGGTTGGCGATCGCGTCAGCGCGGCGACGATCAACCAGGCAGGGGCCTTTAAATTCAGGGCCACGCATGTGGGCGAGGAAACCACGCTGGCCAAAATAATTGCCCTGGTGGAGGATGCCAATGCCACCAAGGCGCCTGTGGCCAGGCTGGCGGATAAGATTAGCGCCATCTTTGTCCCCGCGGTAATCGGCATTGCTGTGCTTGCCACAGCCGTGTGGCTCCTCTCCGGAGCCAGCTTCGAATTCGCGCTCTCCATGGGCATCACGGTCCTGGTTATCTCCTGCCCCTGCGCCCTGGGACTGGCAACCCCCGTGGCCATCATGGTGGGCACGGGCCGTGGGGCGGAACAGGGCATCCTGGTCAAATCGGCGGAAGCACTGGAAGTATTTCATCAGGTGCAAACCGTCGTCCTGGATAAAACCGGGACCCTGACGGAAGGAAAACCCCGGGTGACCGATCTGGTGCTCGGGTCCGCAGAATCCGAGGAGGAGCTTTTGTCGGCCGCCCAAGCATTGGAAAAAAACTCGGAGCATCACCTGGCCGCCGCTATTTTGCAATATGCCGGGGAAAGGGATATACCTTTGCAGGAAATAAACAATTTTACCGCCATTGCCGGCCGGGGTGTAGAAGGGCTCCTAGATGGAATTTCCTATGCAGCCGGCAACAAAAAGTTCATCGATGAAAAAGGAGTTTCCACGGAGGCGGTAAAGGAATTGGCAGATCGTTTTTCCCTGGAGGGCAAAACCCCGCTATATTTTGCCAGGGAAGAGTCCCTGCTGGGGGTAATTGCTCTGGCGGATGTCCCCAAGCCCACCAGCCGGCAGGCTGTGGAAAAATTTAAGGAAATGGGCGTAAAGGTGGTCATGCTCACGGGGGATAACCAAAAAACGGCCGAAGCCATTCGCTTGCGCCTGGGGATCGATGAGGTCATTGCCGAAGCATTGCCCCAGGAAAAAGAGCAAAAAATCCGGGCACTGCAGCAACAGGGTCAAAAAGTGGCCATGATTGGCGATGGAATCAACGATGCGCCGGCCCTGGCCAGGGCGGATGCGGGAATCGCCATCGGCGCCGGCACAGATGTAGCCATCGAAGCAGCGGATATCGTTCTCACTAAAAATGATTTGCTGGATGCCGTGGGGGCCATGGAACTCTCCAGGGCCACGATCAGGAATATCAAGCAAAATCTATTCTGGGCATTTTTTTACAACATCATGGGGATACCGCTAGCCGCCGGCCTGCTTTACCCCGCTTTCGGCTTAAAACTTACGCCGATGATCGGTGCGGCAGCGATGAGCCTCAGCTCCTTCTTTGTCGTCACCAATGCCCTTAGGCTCCGTGGATTCAAGCCTACTGCCACTGGCAAAGAGGAGATTGCAGCAGAAAAGGGGGGAAAAGAAAAATTGGAGGGGAAAAATACAGTTGGAGTGGCGACAGTTGCGTTAGCACCAGCAGCAACAGCAACGGAAACTGCAACTTTAGCAGGCAAGGCAGCAACAGATGGAGGGGCCTCAGCACCGGCAGCAACACGGGTAAACGCGACAAAAGCACCCTCAAGCGGGGTGGGTCAACAAATCACACAGAAAAGCGAGGTTGAAGAAATGGAAAAGGTTCTAAAAGTTAAAGGAATGATGTGCAACAACTGCAAGGCCCATGTGGAAAAGGCTTTAAACAGCCTGGAGGGGGTCAGCGTCACGGTGGATTTGCAAAGCGGTTCCGCCCGGGTATCCTTAACCAAGGCCATCCCTGATGAAACGCTGAAAAAGACAGTTGAGGAAGCGGGCTATGAGGTAATCTCCATTACAGAGCTGGCCTGAAAATGAAAGCAGACAGAGGGCTAACCCTAAAAAAACTAAGGACGGTGCGCGGGCAGATCGATGGGCTGATCAAAATGGTAGAGGACGACCGCTATTGCATCGATATCTCCAACCAGTTGATGGCCTCCATCGGTATATTGAAAAACATCAATAAGGACGTGCTGGACGCCCATTTGCGAAACTGTGTCACCGAAGCCTTTCACTCCGGCGATCTGGCGGATAAAAAACAGAAAATCGATGAAATGATCAAGATCATCGACAAGCTGGCCAAGTAAGAGTTTCGCCGGCACAATTGTGGCAAGAAAACGGTGTAAACACGAAATATAGTGTGCCTGATCGAAGGCCATAGTTACAGAATGGAAGGTGTTTTTTAAAACACTTGGGATTGACGATATCTATCGTTTATAATAGACTAGTCTAAGACTAGTTCACCGGGGGGCTTTATGTATGGATACCATAGGGGCCTACGAGGCAAAAACTCATCTGTCCAGGCTTTTGGAAAGGGTAAAAGAGGGGGAAAGTATCGTCATCACCAAGCATGGAACTCCCATAGCCGTTTTGCAACCCTTTTCGCAGAAAGAAAAGAATGATACCAAATCGGTTATCAATAAGCTAAAAGAATTTCGCGAGAATACCGGCGCAAAACTTGCAGGGCTTACTATCCGCGGCAACCTTGGATAAAAAGCTTATTGAAGCAGCGAACAATATCAATGCCAAAGTTCTATGAGGATAAAAACTGGAATTGGCAAAAATAACGCTTAGGCTTTGCACAGCTTCATCTGATCCGCCGCCAAGCGCCAATCCTCTAAAAAATACTGATAAAGTACGGGTCTCCTGCGCACCGCCAGGGGATGGTAGGAGGTTATAACCCGGTAATCCCTAACCGTATGCACCTTGCCCCGAAGCTTTTTTACCGCGGCATCCGCATACCCAAAAAATGCCTGGCAGACAACATCGCCAAGACACATTACCACTTTAGGGTTTACAGTTTCCAGCTGCCCCCACAGGAATTTTATGCAGGTTGCCCGGGCCTTTATCTTGTCATAGGCCTTCCTAGGCCTGCATTTAAGGAGATAACTTATATACATAGTGCCGGGCTCGATTCCGGCCTCATAGACCGCCTTTTGCATCGTTTCCCGTGTGCCGCATAGAAAGGGAACCCCCTCTCTGTCCTCCCTGGCGCCGGGGTTGTCGAGAATGACGAAAAGCGGCGCGGCGGGATTGCCCTCCCCCCAGACAACCCTCGTCCCATGGCTGCCCACCTCGCATTGTTTGCAGGACCGGCAGGCAGCCGGAATCTCATCCTCCGGCAGGATGGCAGGCACAGGAAGCGGATCACTCATTTTCGTACACCTCTTATGAAAACTTCTCATCGATAGAAAAGCCTTTTGGAAATATCCGCTAGCAATAAAGGATCCTGACGTTAAACAAAATAGAATCAACAATATCCTTCAGGCAAAACCTTAAGGATGACATTTTTACTGCGATACACTTTATGGCAGCGGAAGGCTTCCGTTCATCATAGCGAATTTGTCCCGGCCATGGTGAGCAACCTCACGCCCCTGCTCTTAAACTGGCTGAAGGTAATGCCCTCCGAAACCAGGCGAAGCACCGTTTCTGGTTCGGTCACCTGTGTGCCGGAAACCAAATCAACTCCGTGGTTAAACCATAAGGGCGATAAAGGAGTCGTCGGGCCCAAAACCATCACCAGAGCATCTTTGCGGCAAAGGGGCAAAAGCTGATCCATCGTCCCATTGATGAGGGCCGTGCCGGTTATGGCCAGAAGATCGGCCTGGGGCATGATATTTTCGGCCTCCTCGGCCGGCAGATCCCCGATGCGGGGACGTCTTTCCAAGACCCACAGCTTCTCCGCCGCTTCCTTAAGGCGGGGAACAAAGGGAAAATGCCCCACGATACAAATTTTTTTGCCCAGGCCCTTTTCCATGAGCACTTCCGCCGCATTCACTTTCCGGCACCGGCCGAGGTCCAATTCCACCAGCGAATTAATGGCGGCCAGCCCCACGCTGCGTTCCAGTAAACTTCCGCTCAGAGCATATTCGCACAGCTCCAGCGCCGATTTCCCCACGAGGGAGCCGGCGTGGCGGACAGGCGGGCCAGAACCATGGTCATGGTTAAAAATCGTCGAGGCCAACCCGCAGTTTCGGCTCCAGACGGCCGTCCAGAAAGGCCCGATCCTTACCTCCCTGACGGGCGCATCGTCCCTCAGCGCAGCAATAATTTCCTTCAGTATTTTCATGTCCCCGGTCCCACCTTTGCTCTAATAACATTTTGTATTTTTTAGCCACTTCCTATGCATCATTTTAAGCCTATATTGAACATATGTCAATTATTGCCGCGACCTGTAAAACTGCATAATAAAAAGCCCCTCCACCGGGAAATAATCCCAGGGGGCGGAGCTTCTCATAAAAGAGTCCCGAAACCTAAGCTTAACTTCTAGACTATGCTGAATGCACTAAGAAGCGGCACAATAATGACACTAAGAATAGTGATGACGATCATCGTAAAAATTGTCGCCACGATGCCAATTTTGAACATATCGGCAAAGCTAATCTCTCCCGAACCAAAGGCAGTCCCCGCTGCCGCTCCCGCCCAAGGGAAGGAAACAGCCAGCGCAGTCCCGGCGATAACACGGGCCAAAATAGCGGAGTTATAGCCCAGGTTTTCTGCTATGGGAAACAAGATGGTGGAGACCATTGATGTAGTTGCCGTTCCACTGGTAAGGTGACTTAGAATTGGAGTGACAAATCCCGCCAGCCAGGGAAGTATTCCGGCGGTAACATTGGCTGAGATCATCTCTCCAAGCCAATCGGCGATACCTAGTTGGGCCAGCCCTGTTGCAATCGCGGTTCCGCTCACAACAAGGAAAAGGACGTTCCATAAAACCCCAGTCTGAAAATCCTTTGATTCTAATGTCATTTCTCCTTTTTTAACGTCAGTTGGCAGTAGGAAGAGAAGGATCATGGCCACGGGGGGAACATACCAGATATCCACAACCTTTATTTTGACAAAGGCAGGAAGGAACCAGAGCAAGATCATGACGATCAAGACAAAAAGGACGTTCTTTTCCCCTTGACTGAGGGGACCAAGTTTACTCTTTTCTTCTTTAAAATATGTCGCACCATCGCGAATGGATTTTACCTCGGGGGGAGACATAAGTTTCAGCACAAAATAGTAAACAGGTATGGTAACAATCATAAGAATTATTCCGGTGAGCGTCCATTGGGCAAAAGTAACGCGGTAACTGGTCAACTGCTCGAGAAGGGAAATAGCCAAAGGGTTAAAGGGCACGCCAGCCGGCGTGGCCAGGCCCCCGGCGGAAGCCCCATAAAGCACGGCCAGGCAGGATGCTACCATCAACCGCGGGGTGCTTTTAATGCCTGACTCCCTGGCATAAGCATCGCCGGCAAATTTGGCCACAGAGAGCGCGATGGGAATCATAATCGCCAGGATCTTGCCGATAACATCTCGTCCGGCGCTG
>CAZAQM010000032.1:0-9162 GCA_964487385.1 uncultured Dethiobacter sp. | reverse complement strand
ATCATCAACCAGGGCAGAGACAATTGCTGTAACAATGATAATCATCAGGACCAGACGGGTACCCGAGGTTGCTACCCCCGGAATACTTAACACGTTTATGGCCATCCTTTTGGCTAGCCCGTGCTTGCGAAAAGCATGCCCGAAAAGCATCACCCCCAAAAGGAAGGGAAAAACCCGCTGCCCGTAAAGAAGGATTACCTCTTTGAGGGGCATGGCCCCGCCAAGGGGAAAAAGAACCAGCGGCAAAAAACCGGTAATTGCCCATGGAATAGGCATTGCAGCCCACCAGGCCAGGACCCAGGCATAACAGCTGAGGGCATAATGGCCCTCAGGGGATAAACCCGTAAGAGGAAGGGCCTGCACTATAAAAAAGACTAGTGGGCCAACGAGAATGCGCAGAGCAACCTTAAACGCTTTATTGGTAGATATCTGTTCTTTTGTCTGAAGCTGTGATTGCGTCACGATTTGATATCTCCTTTCAGGTTTTATTTATCTACCCAAAGAAATCAAATTTTAAATTCATCCATCGTTTCAGGCACGAAGAGATCCTCAATGGTCATTCTCCGGGCGGAAAGACCCTGTTCATGGTGATAGCGCAGAAAGGCTTCCAATGTTTTACGGTTCGGCTCAATACCATATGGCCAGAAATCGTTGCCAAGGGCCAGCCTGGTGCGCTCTACCTCCTCTGTCATCCAGGGAAGGGTGGTATAGAGAGCAGAAGTAATGCTGTAATAGTGCATCAACAGCTCCTTGGCCTGGCAAAAAGCTTTAAACAGGCTCATCGCTACCCAGCGGTGGGCCTCATAAACATCCCGCCTGATAATGAAGGTATGCATGATCGGAAAAATACCTGTCCGTTGGTAAAACTCCTCTTCCACCTCCCGAAAATTGGGAAAGAGCCGTGCCACGTTGGGAGATCCTTTTCTAAAATAAGAAGGCGTGCGAGCGGAAAAAAGTGCATCAATTTCTCCATCATCGAGCATTTTGGAAAGGGTTTTGTCTTCGGGAATTTGTTCGAGATGCACACCGGGCGGAAGAGCCATTATAACCTTGTCGACCCGGCCGGCTTCCTCAAGGCCGCCACAACGCCAGCTGACATCCTGGGGATGCACCCCATACTCATCGGCAATAATGCCCCTCTGCCAGACCGGTGCAGTCATCTGATATTCAGGCACCCCGATGATCTTTCCCTTTAAGTCTTCCGGCCTTTCGATCCCCTTATTAGTGTTAATAAAAATACATGAATGGCGGAAAAACCTGGAGGTAAAGACCGGGATGGCAACAAAGCGCTCATCCCCGCCCGCCTTAATCATCGTATATGATGAGAGGGAGCATTCTGAGGCATCGAACTCACCATACCTTAACTGGCGCCAAAAAACCTCTTCCACTTCCATCGGCAAAAAGTTTAACTCAATACCCTCCGCTGCAACCATCCCGTTAAATAAAGCCTGGACCCGATCATATGGCGGGCAAGCCAGGGTAAGTGATAATTTGCTCATTTTATCCTCCGAGTTTAAAATGTTTGTTATCTTGCGGCTATTTTAGATATTATTTTTCTTGCAATCCCTACTCTGTCCCTTATAATTAATCGGTGAAATCATTGATGTTAACTTATATAAATCTTTATTGCCCCGCATTGCCCCGCCTAACCTTGCGCACCAGGTAGTTCCAGAATGACTGCATAAGTGCCGGACTATAACATTCTTCCATTTTAATATGTACTTCCTCGGAAGAGCTCCAGCTATAATCCCCGACCATAGACGCTACCACTTGCATGCGGGCAGCCTTTTCCAGAAACATGGCATTAAGCGTCGCCTCTTCAATTGTGCTGCCGGTAGCAACAACCCCGTGATTGGTCATCAGCATAGCCCTCTGTCCCCCTAAACACTTGGCCACCTCCACGCCCTGTTCAGGGGTGCGAATCAGTGCGCCTGTTTCTTTAAAAACCGGCAAGTTTTCAAAAAGCACACCGTCATGATTAATTGCCCTCAGCGGTACCTTGCCGGCGCCAATGATTATACTATAAAAAGGATGGCTGTGAATAACACAATTTATTTGCGGGTACATCCTGTAAATTTCTGTATGGATAGGATACTCCTGGTGCCTCCTCCCCTCACCTGCCAACTGGTTGCCCTCCATATCAAGCATTATCACATCCCGGGCAGTTATTTCGTCCAATCCCATGCCTCCGGCTTTCATGCAAATTACTTTTTCGCCGGCCTTTCTTGCAGAAAGATGCCCCAGAGTTAATTCATTATGTCCCTCCATGGCCAGAATGTTGCAAGCAATGGCAATCTTTTCGGCAAAATCAACATCAATTTCATGCATAGAAACACCACCCATAGTTCTTATTGATGCGATCCGGGGCAAAAAAGCCTTCTAAGTCGCTTCACCCCCCTATACAGCGTTTTACCCGGCACTGCAGGTTCACCCCCCCCTTGTGTTATAGAGGAATTATCTAATTTTCCTCACTATTCTATATTAAAATTGTAAACACTTTACTCAAGATTTAAAATGAGTATTTTGCAGTGCCCGGGAACGCATTTGCCTGGTAATTCGGAGCTATTAAAAGGTAGTTCTTTTAAAG
The DNA here is from genome assembly GCA_964487385.1 of uncultured Dethiobacter sp. GTDB lineage: Bacteria > Bacillota > Dethiobacteria > DTU022 > UBA8154 > DUNV01. The sequence continues at coordinate 6,575 of CAZAQM010000032.1, read as the reverse complement.
GATTTCCAGCATCTGATGAAGAAATAGAATAATAAAATATAACAATAGCAAGGACAACAAGAAGCAGAATATCCAAACACTTCGGAATAAGAAATACAATACAAAAGTAAGGGGATGAATTATGGGCGATAAAGAAGATCTGCTCTTTGATGATTCCCATGCGGCCTTCGAAGATGCACAACTTCAATTTGCTTACAACCAAAAAATTAAGGTAAAACTCGAACAGATCCTGGCAAAAATAATTGACTCCTACAATTTCGATGCCGGTACAATTTATCTGGAAAACGGCAGCGCCCCAGGAACATTTGAATTAATAGTGGCCAACGGCTTTTCTAAAAAATACTGCGAGGATGTTAATAAAATTTTTATGGGCATTGGCTTCAGCGGGACAGCGGCAGAGCTGCGCCAGGTCAGAGTCAGCGAGGACGCGGCCAACGATATCAGGTTTATCAGGAACAAGTACAAAGGTAATATAAAAGGCTTTATTACCGTACCCCTCACCTCGGGAGAAAAGGCCATCGGCATCATCGATCTGGGCACGATCGCCAGGCGCAATTTTTCATCCCGGGAAATAGAAGCTCTGATGCTCCTGGGCGACCTGCTGGGCTCATATATTGAAAACAACTATCAATTGTGGAAGACACAGCAAAGGGAAAATGAAGCCAAAAATCTTTATTCATTAGGAAAGGAAATAATTGGATTCGAGGAAATTAACACGATCTGCCTGGTCACGCTGGAAGAATGCCGTGTGCTGATGAAGGCGGATGGGGCCTTTGTTATACTGGAAAAGGGCATCCTCCCGGACAAGCGCGTCCTTAGCACCGGGCTAGCCCAGGAGAGCCTTACTACAGCAGTTATTGACTATCTCACGGAAAAATTTACCCGGGGCGATCATATCGTGGTGCGCAACAGCGATAAAAATAACATACTATCAACTTTTTTTGAAATGAATAAAATAGAACGTTTTTACTGCATAAAGTTGACGATGAGCAATAAAATTTTCGGCATTCTAGGAGTGACACGATCCAATCCCCGTTACACCAGTTTCAATCTTGGCCTGTTCAAACGCATCAGCTTTCACCTTTCGCTGGCCCTCAGCAAATATTTTTTTATTAAACAATCAAAATCCCTGGCCATTCTGGAGGAACAAAACCGTATCTCCCGCGAATTGCACGACTCTTTGGCCCAGCAGCTTCTGGCAATGCTGCATCATATCGAATATATCCATCGTATCAGCAAGGGCGATGAAAACAAGCATATCCTCCCCCATATCCAGTCCCTTATGTCCATAATTGAGATGACCTATACGGATGTCCGCGAGGCTATTTTTGGACTCCGCGTCACCAAAATGAACGATGAAACATCGTTTGAGGAAGCAATCAAAAAATGTATTTCACGATTTCATGATGGAGCAGATATCAAAACTATCACCAAAATAAATTTTAAACAACAGCTCCCCTTTTTTATGCAGGTACAGCTCCTGAGAATTATCCAGGAAGCTCTAACCAATATCCGTAAGCATAGCAGTGCCGATTTGGTAAAGATCAATGTCACTATGACGGGCGATTCCTTAAAAGTGCTGATCGCTGACAACGGCATCGGATTTGATGTAAACACTGCCGGCAGCGGCTATGGCCTCTCCGTAATGAAAGAACGGGCCGGCGATATCGGTGCAAAAATGGATATAACCTCGGAGATAGGCAAAGGTACCCGCATCAGCCTTCTGCTCGATAACATAATCGACATATAGTATATATAGTAGAATGGAGGCGCACCGTTTTGAAAATCGCCGTTATGGTTATCGATGATCATGAAATATTTCGCCGGGGTATCATCAATCTCATTAACAGCACTTCCTGGGGGGTATGCTGCGCTGAAGCAGGCAACATCGACAAGGACTCCCTTGCTTTGATTAAAAAAACAAAACCGGATATCTTGCTGCTGGATTTATATATGGAAGGCGGCCGCCGCACATTTGCAGATATAAGAAGGCTGAGGGAACAAAGCCCATTAACAAAAATTGTAATTTTAACTGTTTCTGAAGATGAAGAGGATATTTATGAGGCAACAAGGCAAAACGTAGAGGGGTACATCCTAAAAAACACCCCTTTCCATAAATTAGAAAGGCATTTAAACGATATCTATAAGGGAAATGTAAGGATCTCTGAATCCCTGGCATCAATCCTTTTTAAGGAAGTAGCCAAGCAAAATATTATCGCGCCGCTATCAAGCCGTGAAAATGAGGTACTCTCCCTGATAGCCGAAGGGTATTCAAATAAAGAAATAGCACAAAAATTGTGCATCTCAGTGTATACGGTAAAAAACCATGTCAGCAATTTGTTGAAAAAAATGAATGTTAGAAACAGAAACCAGCTGGCCATAAGTTTTCTAAGAAAAAATGCCCTCTGAATTTAATAAAAATATCCATTTGATCTTTAAATTATTTTTCCTGGCTGATATAATCTGGATTAAGGGCAGGCAATAAACAAAATACTGGGGGGTGAACCCTATGACCGATCGGAAGTTACTAGAGCTTATTGCAGGCCAGGTGTCCAAGCTTACAACGCAATTTGACACGCTTACAACACAAGTTGGCACGCTTACAACACAAGTTGGCACGCTTACAACACAAGTTGATACGATTACAACTCAAGTTGATACGATTACAACTCAAGTTGATACGCTGACAAAAGATGTGGATGAAATGAAGGCTACCATGGCCACTAAACAGGAATTGGCCGAAATCAAGGCTATTGTTGTAAAAATTGAAAACGACCATGGACAAAAGCTGGGAGCCTTGTTTGATGGATACAGCCTACTTTCAGAGAAGCTGGACAGGATAGAAGATGAAGTATCGAAACACGAGGAAATTATTTTAAGAAGGATTTAATTAAGAGCTATATTAATATTAGTGTTGGCAGCATGATGTATAAAATCAGGGGAAGAGCAAGGGCAAGGGCAAGAACAAGCCAGTCTGTTGCCTTCAGCGTCTCCCGTGTGAGGTAGGTTCTGGAAGGATAGAGCCCAAAGGCGCGGCTTTCCATGGAGATAGTGAGGCAATCGACTTTTTCCAGGGCAGAGATGACCAGGGGGATCAACAGGTAATATACATATTGCCCCAACCCGCGCAGGGTGATCTTTTGCAGTTCGATGCCTTTGGCCATCTGGGCATAGCGCACCTGATTTAATTCCTGATGGAAAACGGGAATAAAGCGCAGGGCCGTGATCAACATAAAACCCAGCCGGTAGGGCAGGCCGGCCTGCATGAGGCTGTAGGCCAGGCGGTTGGGATCGGTGATGGTCACGAAAAGAAAGCTGGAAGCAATCACGTTGATGAAGCGCAGGGAAAAGGACAAGCCATCGAAAAGGCCGGTGGACCAAATTCTCAGCCTGAACCCCCAGAAGAGGACCTCCCCTAACAAATAGCCTTCCCGCACAAAAAGAATTTGTACCAATAAAATCATCAGGCTGAAGATGATGATAATTCGCAGCTTCCGCCAGAAAAATGAGAAACCCAGGCCAGCCGCCCTATAGGCGGCCAGTAAAATGCCCAGGAGTATTAGCCCCGCCAGGAAAGGCGTTATCAGAAACACCGCCAGGTTAAAAAGAATCAACACCAAAAGCTTGATCAATGGATGAATGCGGTGGGCAAAGGTTGCTCCCGGCACATAGCTCAGCCCGGGAGAAAAAAAAGCCGCCCCCTTGTTCAGGGAAAGAAAGCTCCCTTTCACGTTTCCCGGCCTCCGGCCGCCGTTTTGTCCGTCCGCTCTTTTTCTACTCAACATATTGTTCCCCATAGCCCTTTCGCCTCAGCTCCCGAAAAGCCTCCTCCGCGGGAGCATCGACCATTAGCTTTCCAGCCTCCAAAAAAAGCACCCGTCCATGAAAAGAACGCACCGCCGCCGGTTCATGGCAAACCATCAGCACGGCCCCGCCGTTTTTCCTGTATCTGTACAGGGCCTCCTTCAGCAGGGCAAGGTTCTCCTCATCCTGGCCGACAAGGGGCTCGTCCAAAAGCAGCAGCGGAGGACGATAGGCCAGAACGGAAACAAACGTAAGGCGTTTTTTTTCCCCCATGCTCAGGGTCTGGGGGATCGTGTTTTTATAGGACAACAACCCGAAAAACTCCAACAGGCCTTCTATCCCGCCGGGATCCCCAGCTTTTTCCCCCCCGAGAAAACGCGAAGGCAGCTGCGCCTCCCGCAGGACGGTTTTTTCGAAGAGCTGGTGGTTGGGATTCTGAAAGGTCAGCCCCATCAGCCTAGCTCGCCGGGTTACGCCCCAGTCGGTTACATCCCTGCCCTGAACAATCACGCGCCCCTTTTCAGGCCTGAGGATTCCCAACAGGGCATGGAGCAGAGAAGTTTTCCCGCTGCCGTTGTCGCCCATCAGCGCCGCAAATTCCCCGGGATAAAGCTTGAAATCGATATCGGCGATGACCGGATCGCCGGTATAGCTTGCCGTTAGATTTTCCACAGCCAAAAGAGGTCTATCATCGCCTTCCCCGCTATCCCTTAAGGGAGAATTGGCCCCGGCGCAAGTATATCCAAAAAATGGCACAGATTTTCCGTTTGCACCGAGCAGCTTCTCCCGGTATCGCAGGCTCGTTTCCCTAGGCTCGCCGGCCGCGGTAATTTTGCCCCCATCCATAACGATGAGGCGATCAGCCAAAGGTATAATTCTGCTCAGTCGATGTTCGATCACGATTATGGCGGCATTTTTTTCCCGGCGCAAGTTCCCGATGGCAGCCAGGACCTCCACCGTACAGCCCGGATCGAGATTAGCAGTCGGTTCGTCCAGGATCAGCAGGTCCGGTTTCATAGCCAGCACCGAAGCAATAGCCACCCGCTGTTTCTCCCCCCCGGAAAGGGTGTGAACATCCCTGAAGATCAGATCGAGGGAATCCACTGCTTCTAGGGCCCATTCCACCCTCCTTTTGATTTCAGGGGAAGGCAGGCGCAGGTTTTCCGGCCCAAAGGCTATTTCATCGATCACTTTGAGGGTGCAGAGCTGGGCTTCCGGATCCTGCTGGACCAGTCCGCTGATCCCGGCCAGCATCCCCGGGAAAACCTGCCGTGTATCCAAGCCCCCAATGCGGACAGACCCCTTCATCTCCCCGGCATAGGCATGGGGGATAAAGCCGGTCAGGCATAGAGCCAGCGTGGATTTGCCACAGCCGCTGGGGCCGGTGATGGCCACGAATTCACCGGGCATGACCTTAAGATTTACGTCTTCCAGCGCAGGCCGGGCAGCACCGGCATAGGTAAAACCAAGCCCTTCGACTGCAGCAATCGGCTTCCCTGGCACTGCCCCTTCCTTCATAGGCATTCACTTCACTTCCATAGCAAGGATTGATCAATACGCTTGTCATTCGATCACAAACTTAACGACCTGCCTGACCCAATGGCTCCCGGGATAATTTCCGGCAATGAGGCGCAGGGACTTGTCCTCTTGAATGAGCAGCATGGCCTCATCGCCGAGCACATCGCCAAGGGGAAATTCAACCTCATATCCGTCGCCGGCAATGACCCTCACCAGGCCGGCATCCGCTTTGGGGCCGGCTTTTTCCAGGATATATTTCACCGGAATACCGGTATATTCCTGCGGAGGCACGTGGGTTATCTCACCCGTCAGTTCGGCAACGATAGTCGTTTCCTGTTCAGCAAAACGGGAAAGCTGAAAGTTTGTCGTCCGTTCCACCTCACCCTCCACCAAGCATCCGGGCCCGCCCCAGGGAGGCTCGTAGACAGCCGCAAAATAATAAGTGGCGCCGGCAGAGAAGGCCAGCGCCAAAAGAATCGTCAGCACCAGCCCGGCAGTGCGCAGATAGCGGGATAAAGATTTTGCGGGTTGCGGTGGGGGCTCCAGCCCCAGGCGGAAGGGCCTGGCTTTCCGCACGATCTGCAAAACCCCATGCCCAAACCCGCCGCCGAAAAAAATACCGGAGATGAAGGCTATCCCGGAAACAAAAAATATAAAAGAGAACGGGGCGCCGGAAAAATAAAACAATTGGAAAACGATGACGTTGGAGGCGGCGCCAACCCCCCCGGCCAGTGCATAAACGGGAAGATTGTGCTTCCTGAGGATAAAAAGCACCAGATCCACGAGGAAACCCTGCAGCAAGGATACGAGGACGATGGCCACCCCATGGGTGCTTCCGGTAAAGAGTTCGACAACCCCTTTCAAGAGGCCGGCGGCGGTAGCCGCCCCGGGGGCCCTGATCAAACCTGCCGCCAGGATAATCCAAAAAACATGGAGGCCGGAGGCAAATTGGCCTGCTCCGAAAGGAATACCAAAAAGGCGGTTGAGGAAATTCCCCAGGTAGCCGATATAGGTGCTCATCACCCCGCCGATTCCGCTTAAAATAGCAATGATTAAAAGATCACGGTTGGACAGATAATATTTCTTAATCGGCCGATGTTCTGCTCCCGGCTGCATAGCTCCCACCCCCAATTTTTTACAAGGAAAAGTGCAGATTTCCCACACGCTACAACATGTCCCCAACATCGGCATCCAAAACTATACCGATGAGCGAATCGACGGCCGGCCCGATAGCCGGATATTCATGTAAAATC
>CAZAQM010000031.1:12560-14757 GCA_964487385.1 uncultured Dethiobacter sp. | reverse complement strand
CGGAAATAACAAAAATTATTGAGGATTCCGATGAGGAAATTCAATGTTATTTTAAAGACAATGAACTGATCATCATCTATAAAAACTATATTTTTTCCAGCAGACTTCTCGGCGATAGATATCCGGATTTAAAAAATGTTTTTCCTGCCGGTCATGACACAGTAATATGGGTTAATGCTGAGTTGTTGACAAAAATGATCCAAAGAGCGACATTGCTTTCATCGACCTCCAGTCAAATGATCACCTTGCAGGTGGTTGATGAATTTATAAAAATAAAAGCTGTTTCAGATTTGGGAAATATGGATGAGGAACTCCTTCTGGAGAAAAAAGAAGGAGAAAATATGGATGAAATTTTTCTCAATGCCAAGTTTTTTTTGGACCTGCTTAAGATTTATGATGATGATATTGTGCGCATTGAATTTAATGGATCGGTGGGTCCCTGCGTCTTTTTACAGGACAAGAGAGGGGAAGAAAATGCATTTTTATACCGTTATCTCGTTCTGCCCATCAAAACCGAAAGAAGTGTTTCCCATTAATTTGTTCAAGAGGTGCCCTGCTTGTTCATCAAGGATCTGCAACTGACAAATTTTCGCAACTTTAAAAAAGAAATGGTCCGTTTTAAACCGGGCCTGATCGTTGTTCAGGGCGCCAATGCACAAGGTAAAAGCAATCTTTTGGAAGCTATCTATCATCTTTGTCTGGGAAAATCCTTTCGGGCCCTGAAGGAAAGCGATATGGTTTCCTGGGACAGCCCCTTTTATTATTTACAAGGCAATATAGTTTTGGGGAAAAGAATCCACAAAGTAGAAGTGGGTTATGAGCTGGAAAAAAAGCGAAAAGTCAGCAAGGTTAATGGCAGTTTGTTGCAAAAGGGGGAAAATTTCCAGTTTTGTCCCATCGTTTTTTTTGCTCCGGAGGATCTCGATCTGATCAGGCGGGGGCCCGACGAACGGCGTAGTTTTCTCGATAGGGAAATTGGGCAGTTAAGCTTTTTTTACCGCGATTGTTTGCAAAGATATAAAAGGGCACTGCGCCAAAAGAATAGGTTGTTAAAGATTAACAGGCTGCAAAAAAAAGTTAACAAAGAACTATTTCTGCCCTGGAATAAACAAATTATCTTTTTTGGCAGCCGTATTTTACAGCAAAGGTTCCGTCTCCTCTCCACCTGGGGGAGATTTGCCTCCAGAAATTTTTCCCATTTATTTGGACAGGAAAAGAAAAATATTTTATCGCTGGAATACCGGCCCGGTGTTTTTCTTGAAGCAGAAATGATGGATAATCTCAAGGGGATCGAAGAGAAAATGGAAAAGCAGATTGCCGGCGCCGAAGAGGAAGAGTCTGAAAAAGGCTTTTCCCTCGTGGGGGTACATAAAGACGATTTTTCCTTCATGTTGGGCGGTAAAGAAGCAAGGCGATTTGCTTCACAGGGCCAGCAAAGAAGTGCCATTATCTCTTTGAAAGCAGCACAGATCCAATTTTACAGCCGCAATTTTGAAAAACCAGTTTTTATATTGGACGATATTTTTTCCGAATTGGACGATACGAGAAGAAAGCAATGCATGACCCTCTTTCAGGAGGCCCAACAGACTTTTATCACCTTTTCTCTTTCGGAAACGCTAAGGGAAAGCTTTCTGAAATTAAATACGCCGTTTTCTTTATTAAAAATAAATGAGGGCCGGATAGAGGCCGTTAATTAGGCAATGCGAGAAATATTATGCATAAGTTTGCACGGGCAATGGATTCATATCTGCAGAAAATTGGTCTGCATGAACAGTTAAAACAAAAAAAATGGCTGCAAAAATGGCCGGAAGTGGTCGGTAGGTATATTTGCCGCTATGCACAGCCCCTGGTACTCAAAAAAGGGGTGTTGTGGGTGGAGGTGAGCGACAGCAATTGGTTGTATCATTTAACGACAATGAAGGAAAAGATTCTGGCCGATTATAATAAAATCATTGGTTTGAGCATCATTAAGGAAATTAAATTGGTCAATGCCGGTGATATGAAGCGGTCCAGGGAAATTCAATCATTTTCCGGCGACGAAAATAATTTTGTCAGACCTGAGCAAAAAAGAATAAATATAGTTTTGGATCAAAATGAAAAAAATAATATAGAAGGCTATGTGGAGTTAATACCGGCGCCCTACCGTGATAGTTTCCGAAATATCATTAATTATTTTTATCTGCAGCAAAAAATAAAG
>CAZAQM010000031.1:0-12460 GCA_964487385.1 uncultured Dethiobacter sp. | reverse complement strand
TCTGAGGAACAGAAAAATCTTTGCAAAAGACTTCTTTTGCGCTATATTGTTTTTGTATCCGAAAAAGAACCGCCGCTGATTCAACCGGAGGATGAATTTCGTGCTCTGAGGGATTTTGGCGGCCTGTTCAAAAATTTAAGACTGGTTGATATTGAACATAATAATGTTTATGGCTTAACGGACGAAATGGGGCCAACCGGCGAAATGTCAGAACAATAAATAATTTTTAGGGGGAAAAAAATGTATCTGCATATCGGTAACTCGCGTGTTATTTCCCTGGAGGAAATAATAGGTATTTTTAACATGGATCTGAAAAATAATCAAATTAATACTCAGTTCTTGGAAAGCTTTCCCGGGGGGAACCTCAGTAAAAAAGAGGAACAAGTTTGTAATGCCTTCATCATTACCGCTAAAAAAGTCTGTTATTCCCCAATTTCACCTTTAACACTGCAGAAAAGGGTTAACAAAATGGTGATCAACAGCTAAATAAATTTTTTAATTTCACTATGTAAAGTATGTTCTGCAGCAGGATCACCTTTTCTTTCTCAAAGATAGCGGGAGGATTGTGATGAACGAGAAAAATATCGGCGTTTACGATGAAAATCAAATTCAGGTTTTGGAAGGTCTCGAAGCTGTCAGAAAGCGTCCCAGCATGTATATTGGCTCCACCGGGAGCCGGGGGCTGCACCATCTCGTTTTCGAGGTGGTGGATAATAGTATCGATGAGGCTATGGCTGGTTTTTGTTCGCATATCGAAGTTATCATCAACGAAGACAGCAGCATCACCGTGACGGACAACGGCAGGGGCATTCCTGTCAAGGAGCACCCCTCGCAGAAGAAATCAGCCTTGGAAGTGGTCATGACCATCCTGCATGCCGGGGGCAAATTTGGCGGCGGAGGATATAAGGTTTCAGGAGGGCTCCATGGCGTGGGAGTTTCAGTTGTTAATGCCGTTTCCGGCTGGATGGAGGTGCAGGTCAGGCGAAACAGGGAGATATATTGGCAGAGGTACGAAAAGGGTGTTCCAGTAACTCCGGTGGAAAAAAGGGGCAGGTCAACTGCGACGGGTACGACAACCACCTTTTTTCCCGATCAGACAATTTTCGAGGAAATTTACTTCGATTATCAGATTTTAGCCCAAAGATTGCGGGAGTTGGCCTTTTTAAACAAAGGAATAACCATTGCCCTGGAAGATCGGCGCCATGACCGGCAAAGAAAAGATGCTTTCAACTATGAAGGGGGCATCTCTTCTTTCGTAAGCTATCTGAATAAAAATAAGGAATCCTATCCCCAGGAACCCATCTATATCGAAAAGGAACTGAACGACTGTTGGGTTGAGATAGCCTTTCAATATAATTCCGGCTTTAGCGAGATGATCTATTCCTATGCCAATAATATCCGCACTCAGGAGGGCGGAACCCATGAAGCTGCCTTTAAAAGTGCTCTCACCAGGTTGATAAATGACTGTGCCAGGCGCCTGGGCATACTCAAGGAAAATCAGGATAATTTCCAGGGCGAGGATATCAGGGAAGGTCTGACGAGCATTATCAATATAAAAATCCTTGATCCGCAATTTGAGGGCCAAACGAAGACACGCCTGGGAAACACCGAGGTAAGGGGCATTGTCGATAGCGTCCTCACGGAGGAATTTGGGGCCATTTTGGAACAAAATCCCCCTTTGGCCCGAAAACTTTGCGATAAGGCGCTTCAGGCCGCCAGGGCCAGGGAAGCCTCGCGGAAAGCCAGGGAGCTGACGCGCAAAAAAAATGCCCTGGAAATAAGCAACCTGCCGGGAAAACTGGCTGATTGTGCCAGCAAGGACCCCGAGGAAAGCGAAGTGTTCATCGTCGAGGGAGATTCAGCCGGTGGTTCAGCAAAACAGGGCCGGGACAGAAATATCCAGGCCATCCTGCCGCTCCGTGGGAAGATAATTAATGTGGAAAAGGCCAGATTGGATAAAATATTGGCCAACGAAGAGATCCGCACCCTGGTCACTGCCATAGGAACGGGAATTGGTGACGATTTCGATATTCAAAAACTGCGCTACCATAAAATTATTATTATGACCGATGCCGATGTGGACGGCTCGCATATCAGGGTTCTTCTGCTGACCTTTTTCTTCCGCTATATGGAGCCCCTCGTTTCACTGGGCAATATTTTCATCGCCCAGCCGCCGCTTTATAAGGTTACCAAGGGCAAAAAGGCTTATTACCTCTACCGTGAGGAAGAGCTGGAAGACTTAATGACGAAAATTGGCAGGCAGGGGACTTCGGTTCAGCGCTATAAAGGTTTGGGGGAGATGAACCCGGAACAGCTCTGGGAGACGACGATCAACCCGGAAACGAGAACCATCCTCAGGGTAGAGATGCACGATGCTATCGAGGCCAACGATATGTTTAACCTGCTCATGGGGGAAAAGGTGGAGCCCAGAAGAAAATTTATCGAAGATAATGCATTGGCAGTCCGCAATCTGGACTTTTGAAAAATTTTGCACCCGGCCCGCTGCTCTTTTTTCTCCCGGGCCGGAGGACGGCAGACAAAGCCTTTTTCCTTTCTTTGGCGATAAAAATATGATAAAATATAGAAAAATTTGTTAGTCAGTAAAACGACTAGGAAGGTTTTATAGATCATGCCTGAAGAAGAAAAAATACATTCCATTTCCCTTCATGAAGAAGTTAAAAGCTCTTTTTTGGATTATGCCATGAGCGTAATCGTCAGCCGTGCACTGCCCGATGTCAGGGACGGCCTCAAGCCGGTGCACAGGCGTATCCTTTATGCTATGCAGGATCTGGGTCTTACCCCGGACAAACCACATAAAAAATCGGCGCGCCTCGTGGGGGAAGTCCTGGGCAAGTATCATCCCCATGGCGATCAGGCCGTTTATGATGCTATGGTGCGCATGGCCCAGGATTTTAACAGCCGGTATCCGCTGGTCGACGGGCAGGGCAACTTTGGCTCCATGGACGGGGATTCGCCGGCGGCCATGCGTTATACCGAAACAAGGCTCACGCCTCTTGCCATGGAGATGCTGCGGGATCTGGACAAAGAGACGGTTGATTTTGGTCTTAATTTTGATGAATCGCTGAAAGAGCCACTCGTTTTGCCCTCACGCTTTCCCAATCTTTTGGTTAATGGATCGTCGGGCATTGCCGTGGGCATGGCCACAAATATTCCTCCGCATAACCTTGGCGAGGCAATCGATGCCATAAACATGATCATTAAAAATCCTGACGTTTCCCTGGAGGAACTCCTTGCCTGCATTAAAGGCCCCGATTTTCCCACAGGAGGGATAATACTGGGCTTTAATGGAATTCAACAGGCCTATACGACCGGCCGGGGCACGATCAAGATCAGGGGAAAAACGGTGATCGAGAAGACAAAAGAAGGCCGCGACAGGCTGCTCATCACCGAGATGCCCTTCCAACAAAACAAGGCCAGGCTGATGGAAAAAATTGCCGATCTGGTCAGGGAGAAAAAAATTGAAGGGCTAACCGAGCTCAGAGATGAATCGGATCGCGACGGGGTAAGGATCGTTATGGAACTGCGCCGGGGCATCAGTCCCAAAGTGGTCCTCAACAGACTCTATAAATTTACACCCCTGCAACAGAGCTTTGGCATCATCCTGCTGGCCCTCGTGGATGGAAGGCCCAGGGTTCTCAACCTCAAGCAGCTCCTCAGCGCCTATCTCGAACATCAAAAGGAGATCGTCAAGAGGCGCAGCCTTTTTCTGCTGCGCAAGGCCAAAGACAGGGCACATATCGTCGAGGGACTGCGCATTGCTCTGGACAACCTGGATCGCGTCATTGCCCTTATTCGCGGTTCTGCCGATGTAAATAGCGCACGCAGTGGCCTGATCCGGGAGTTTGATCTTAGCGAAAAACAGGCACAGGCCATCCTGGAAATGCGCTTGCAGAGGCTGACTGCACTGGAGCGCCAAAAGCTGGATGAGGAATACCGTTCCCTGATGGAGGAAATTGCCTACCTCGAAGCGCTTCTCTCCGATGAAACGCTTATTTTGGGCGAAATTCGCCGGGAACTCCTGGAAGTTAAAAAGAAATTTGGCGATAAAAGAAGGACAAAGATTATTCCGGATGAAGGGGAAATTGATCTGGAGGATCTCATTCCCGAGGAAAAGGTTGTCATCACGCTGACCAACCAGGGCTATGTGAAAAGAATCCTCCTGTCGACCTATCGCAGCCAGCACAGGGGCGGAAGGGGTATGATGGCCCATGGCATCCGGGATGAGGATTTTGTCGAGCATCTCTTCGTTACCTCCACCAGGGACCAGCTTCTCTGTTTCAGCAGCAGCGGCAAGGTGTACCCCCTCAAGGTTTATGAGATCCCGGAAGCGGGACGCCAGGCCAAGGGGACGGCCATTATTAATCTCCTTCCCCTGGAAAGCGGCGAATATATCACAGCTGTTTTCCTGCTGGCAAAATATGGGGATAAAGATTTTATCATCATGGCTACCAGAAACGGTATCATCAAAAAAACCAGGCTGAGCGAATATGCTCAGGCTCGGCGCTCAGGCCTGATTGCCCTGGTGCTGAAGGAAAATGATGAGCTGATCTCCGTAAAACACATCAAAGAGGGAATGTCTGAAAGCGGTGAGGACGTCGATATCCTGCTGTCTACAGCCGGCGGCCTTCTGATCCGTTTTTCCGAGAAACAGCTGCGGCCTCTGGGCAGGACAGCCCAGGGCGTCAAAGGTATCTCTCTTTCCGCAGAAGACTTCGTCGTCAGCATGAACCTGGTTTCCGGCCGGGAGCTTAAGCTGCTTCTCGTTACCGAGAAAGGATTTGGAAAGAGAACGAAGGCAGAGGAGTTCCGTGCACAAAACCGGGGGGGCAAAGGAACTATTGCCCTGAAGACCAGCGCTATAACGGGTCCCCTGTGCGGAGTTCACCCGGTGCTGAAAAAAGAGGAATTTATCATCATTACCGCTCGGGGGAATATCATCCGCGGTAAAATTTCCCAGGTTCCTATTCAGGGCAGGTATGCCCGGGGGGTTACTTTGATCCGGCTTTCCCCCGAAGACAAAGTGGGCAACGTAGCCGTTTTGTCCAGGGAGTGACCAGAGGGGATCGGGTGAAGGGGGAAAAGGCCATGTTGCAGTTAAGGGGCAGTTCAGCGGCAGTGACACTGTTACTGATTCTTTTTATTGCTATCTTTTTTATTTCCCAGTTCGCCCTGCAGAAAAATGAAGAGATACCCGCAGTTCCCCAGGGAGGGGATCTTGTTATCGTCGGCGGGACGACGGCGGCGTTTATTGCCGCATTGGAAGGGTCCGGCGCCGGGGCGCAGGTTTTCCTCTTTGCCAATGGAGGGGAACTCTTAGGGGACACCGATTTTCTCGTTACGGAGGGTTTGGCTGCCAGTTCCACACCGCCGCAATTCGAGCAGGAAATCATCTTTAGCGGTGAAGATCTCATGAACGTGCTCAGGGAGGAAGGTAAGGGGGTAGCCGATCCGCAATTGCTGGAGGCCTTTGCTGGCGAGGCGGATATACTCTATGATTTAGCCCGGTATTATGGGGGTGTCGATTTCGACACCCTTCCCGACGGGGGGCAAAGACCCTATTTACACTTTGCCGCCTCCCCCGGCGCCGGCCAAAATTTTCGCTCGCTGCTGCTGGAGAGGGCGGAAAAGTCAGGAATAATTTTTCGTCCTGAAAGGATAAGGGAGATCGATCTTTCCCGGGAAGAAAATGATGAAAGGATCCAGCTGATTATTTTGGAAAACGATAAAAAGGAGGTATTTCCTTTTTATGCCCAGGGGGTAATTTTGGCGGACGGGGGCTATTGCGGCGATATTTATCATCGCCACGGCTATCTTCCCCAGGGCAATCTTGTTTCTCTTCGATCCGGGCAAAAAGGGGAGGGGTTGGATCTGGCCCTGGCCTTAAAAGCTGATTTTTTGCAAACGGATTATCTTAACAAGAAGATATTATTATCCAGCCCTTTGGGCGATAGCGTCCAGGAGTTTTTTCCGGGAAATCGCGGCGATATTACATTTTTCAACAGCAATGGGCAGGTTTTGTCCGGGGCTGTTTCCCCGGAAGAGATCGCCGATTTTATCTTGGGTTCGCCGCAGGGCAAAGTTTTTGTCCTTGCGCCTGAAGAGACAGCCCGGGAAAATAGCGCATATTTCCGGCAGATTGTCGCTTTGGATGAATTGTTGGGTTTATATGGGTTAAAAGAAATGCCCACCTTTTCTCCCCAATCTACATACTATATATCCAATGTAAAAATAGGCGTGGACTATACACCCGGCGGACTTTCCGTTACCCCTCTGGGGGAAGTAAAAAATGTGGAGGGTAATATTATCCGGGGGCTCTATGCTGCCGGAGAGATATCCGGAGGGCTGAACGGTGAAGGTATGCTTCCGGGCATGGCCCTCAGCGAAACGCTTTTTCTTGCGGGCCAGGCCGGCAGATCGGCTGCCGATTATGTTCGCCGCTAAACAAGGATGATTCCACCGCAGAAACAATGATGGACAAAGGAGGTAACCTATTGGCTGGAAAAAGAAAAGTGGGAATAACCGATACTACGCTTCGCGACGCACATCAATCCCTCATGGCCACGCGGATGCGCCTGGAAGATATGCTGCCCGTTCTGCCGGAGATCGATCTGGTTGGCTACCACTCATTGGAAGTATGGGGCGGAGCAACCTTCGACACCTGTTTGCGTTATCTGAACGAGGATCCCTGGGAGAGGCTGGCAAAAATAAGGGGGTCCATCAAAAAGACCAGGCTGCAAATGCTCCTGCGGGGGCAAAACCTGGTCGCCTACCGTCACTATGCCGATGATGTCGTGGATGCCTTTGCTGCGGCTGCCGTTAAAAATGGCATTGATATAGTGCGTGTCTTCGATGCGCTTAATGATATTCGCAATATGGAAAGAGCCATGCGGGCAGTCAAAGCTGCGGGAGGGCATGTTCAGGCCACCATCAGCTATACGATCAGCCCCCTGCACAGCATCGATCATTTTGTTGACCTCGCTGTGGAGATGGAAAAAAAGGGGGCGGATTCCCTCTGCATCAAGGATATGGCCGGACTTATCACCCCTTACGATGCTTATGAGCTCGTGGGTAAACTTAAAAAAAATATCGCTATTCCCGTGCAGCTGCACTGCCATTTTACCAGCGGTATGGCCGCCATGGCTTATTTAAAGGCTATCGAGGCCGGCTGCGACATAGTGGATACGGCCACGTCCAGCCTGGCCCAGGGTTCCTCACAGCCGGCTACGGATACCATCGTGGCCGCCCTGCGCCATACCCCCTATGATACGGAACTGGACCCGGAGCTGATTGCCCGCATCGGTGACTATTTCAAGAAGATCAGGGGGAACTATGAGGTTCCGCTGGAGATTGGGGTCGATACGGCCGTGCTCAACTATCAGATACCGGGGGGCATGATCTCCAACCTGGCCTCCCAGCTGGCCGCCCAAAATGCCTCACACCTCATGGATCAAGTTTTGCAGGAGGTTCCCCGGGTGCGCCGGGAACTGGGCTATCCCCCGCTGGTAACCCCTTCCAGCCAGATCGTGGGAACCCAGGCTGTAATGAACGTCCTTACCGGTGAACGTTACAAAGTTACCCTCACGGAGGTGAAAAATTACCTGAAGGGCCTCTATGGAAGACCTCCGGGAGAGGTGGATGCCGATTTGCTGAAAAAAGTCCTCAAGGGCGAGGAACCCTTCCGGGGCAGGCCGGCGGATCTGCTGGAGCCGCAAATGGATAAAGCCCGGGAGGAACTGGGGGACTACCTGGAAAAAGAGGAAGATATCCTCTCCTATATTCTTTTTCCGCAACAGGCCATGGCCCTGTTCAAGGAAAAGAGGAAGAAGGCTTCCGGCTTTAATAAGGCAGGAAATCCCCGTGGCCGGAATAAGGCAGCTCCAGATGCGGGAGGGGAGCCCAAACTGGAAAATATTTATACCGTGGATGATACGCTCCTGCTGATCGAAAATGGGAAATTTTTTGTTTATCCCAGCCCATAGAAAGAAAAGAGAATTTTTATTGACAAGGAAGTTCTGCTGCATATATAATTAATAGCAATTAAATATTCACAAAACGATGATGGGGATATGGAAAGCCATTTTTGCCCTGACAGAGAGCTGCCGGTTGCTGCAAAGGCAGCGGGAAGGAGGGCTTTTTTCGTCACCCCGGAGCTCCATTCCGAAAAAGCAGGCGCAGTTTTTAGATGGCCTTCTTCATTAGGGTTGGACGGCAAGCCGTTAGCTAAAGAGTAACGATGTACCTGAGGTGGCCTGTCATGAAGGCAAAAAGGGTGGTACCGCGGAGATACGGCTCCTTCGTCCCTTGTAAAAGGATGAGGGGGCTTTTTTATAAATGATTCCACCATCATACCATAAATTGCAAGAGCTAAACTTTATAGGGAGGTGAAGGTCTGATTTTTCTATTTTAGAGAAACAGACCGGCAAAGCGTGCAGATTTATCTCAATGGGGCTTATATGGCCAAGGAAGAAGCCAGTATTTCAGTGTTCGATCATGGTTATTTGTACGGGGACGGTGTTTTTGAGGGGATTCGTGCTTACAATGGGAAAGTTTTTAAGTTGTATGAACACCTGGAAAGGCTCTATGAATCCGCCCATCATATCCTGCTGGATGTGCCCATATCCCTGGAGGAAATGGCCGGGGCTACCCTGGAGACCCTGCGCAGGAATAACCTCAGCGATGCCTATATTCGCATCGTCGTTTCCAGGGGGGTTGGCGATCTGGGGTTGGACCCCAGAAAATGCTCCAGGGCCACTATTGTCATCATTGCTGATCATATTTCTCTTTTTCCCCAGGAGCATTACGATAAGGGCCTGGAAGTGATCACCGCCGCCACCCGTCAGCGCAGCCATGATACTTTTGAACCCAGGATCAAATCCCTCAATTATCTGAACAATATTTTGGTAAAGCTGGAGGCGGCCCAGGCCGGCGCCATGGAGGCCATCATGTTAAATTCCCAGGGTTATGTGGTGGAAGGCTCCGGTTCCAATATTTTTATTATCGACAAAACAGGCCGGCTGATCACCCCCCCGGTTTACGTGGGCATACTGGAGGGAATCACACGCAATACCGTCATTGATCTGGCCCGGGGGGAGGGCCTGACGGTTGAGGAGCTGCCCTTTACGCGCCATGATCTCTACGTGGCTGCCGAATGTTTTATTACTGGAACAGCCGCAGAGCTGATGCCCGTCATCTCCGTGGATAGGCGCGCTGTCGGCGAAGGGAAACCCGGCAAAATTACCGGGATGCTGAGGGAAAAGTTTCGTCTTTACGCCCAAGATAACGGCGTATCTTTGCTTTGATATTTTTGTAATCCTATTTGATGAAAGGAGACAATTTTTATGCGTAGCGATCTAGTTAAAAAGGGGCTGGAGAGGGCGCCCCATCGGTCCCTGTTCTACGCCATGGGTTACCACCCGGCCGAACTGGAAAAACCGCTCATCGGCGTCGTGAATTCATTCAATGAAATAATTCCCGGACATGTGCATCTGGATAAAATTGCCGCCGCGGTCAAAGCGGGAGTCTATGCTGCCGGCGGCGTGCCCGTCGAATTTTTTACCATCGGCGTCTGCGATGGTATCGCTATGGGGCATCCGGGCATGAAATATTCCCTGGCCAGCAGGGAGCTGATCGCCGATTCGGTGGAGGCGATGGCCCTGGCCCATGGTTTTGATGCTTTGGTCTTCATTCCCAACTGTGACAAAATTATCCCCGGGATGCTCATGGCAGCCGGCAGGCTGGATCTTCCCTCCATTTTTATCAGCGGCGGGCCCATGCTCCCCGGCGATTACCAGGGGGATGCTGTGAGCCTGAGCAATGTCTTCGAAGCGGTTGGGGCCGTCAAGGCCGGGAAGATGAGCGAGGAGGAACTTAAAGCCCTGGAGCTTTCCGCCTGTCCCGGCTGTGGCTCCTGCTCCGGGATGTTTACGGCCAATTCCATGAACTGTATCACGGAGGCCCTGGGCATGGCCTTGCCGGGAAACGGGACGGTACCGGCGGTCATGGCCCGGCGCCTCAGGCTGGCCAAGGAGACGGGGATGAGGATCATCGAACTCTGCCAAAAAGATCTGCGACCCTCGGCCGTCATGACTGCCCAGGCCTTTCGCAATGCGCTGGCGGTGGATATGGCCCTGGGCTGTTCCACCAACACGATCCTGCATCTGCCCGCCATTGCTGCCGAACTGGGCATTTCCTGGGAGATGCAGGAGATCAACACCATCAGCGAAAATACACCGCAGCTCTGCTCGCTAAGCCCGGGGGGGCCCCATTTCGTCCAGGATCTGGACAGGGCCGGGGGGATCCAGGCCGTCCTGAAGGAACTGCACCTTGGCGGCTTGATCGACGGCGGGCTGCCCGCCGTAACAGGGGCAAGTCTGGGGGAGGGTTTCCAATCCGCCCCGGGAGCGGATGGCCGGATCATCCGCTCCCTCAAAGACCCTTACAGGGCTGAGGGCGGGCTGGCCGTTCTTTTCGGCAACCTGGCCCCCGAAGGAGCGGTGGTCAAGCAGGGGGCCGTGGCCGCGGAGATGCTGCGGCGGACCCTGAAAGCACGCGTCTTCGATGGGGAAGAGGCGGCATCCCAGGCTATACTGGCCGGGGAAATCCACCCCGGCGATGTCGTTGTCATCCGTTTCGAGGGGCCCAAGGGAGGTCCGGGAATGCGGGAGATGCTCGCTCCCACGGCATCTGTGGCCGGAATGGGGCTGGACAGGGATGTGGCGCTGATCACCGATGGCCGCTTTTCCGGGGCTACCAGGGGAGCATCGATCGGGCATATCTGCCCCGAGGCGATGGATCGGGGCCCTATAGCCCTGGTGCATGAAGGAGATACTATTGAGATAGATATTCCCGGCAAACGCCTGGAGCTGATCATTACGCCGGAGGAATGGCAAAAACGCCGGGAGGAACTGAAGCTGCCGGAGCCCAAGGTTAAAAAGGGTTACCTGGGACGCTATGCCGGGCTCGTTACGTCTGCGGTGAAAGGAGCAACCCTGAGGGGGCCGGCTGAGGAGGGATAATAGATCGATGAAATTGACTGGAGCTCAGATGGTTCTTTCCTGCCTGGAAGCAGAAAATGTCGATGTGGTTTTTGGCTTTCCCGGCGGGGCTGTTTTGACCCTTTATGATGAAATATTTAAGAAAGGCCTCAGGCATATCCTCAGCCGCCATGAACAGGGCGCTGTGCATGCTGCCGACGGCTATGCCCGGGCTTCGGGAAAGCCGGGGGTTGTCTTTGCCACATCGGGACCCGGGGCGACCAACCTGGTGACGGGTATTGCCACGGCCTATATGGATTCCATTCCCTTAATCGTCATTACCGGCCAGGTTGCCAGGCCGTTTATTGGCACTGATGCCTTTCAGGAAGCGGATATCACAGGGATTACCCTGCCTATTACCAAACACAATTATTTGCTTAAAAGGATCGAGGAGCTTCCGGCAATTTTTAAAGAAGCTTTTACTATTGCCACCACCGGCCGTCAGGGGCCCGTCCTCATCGATCTGCCCAAGGATCTCCAGGCCGAAAAAGGCGAATTTCGTTATCCTCACCGGGCAGAAATTTATGGTTACAGGCCTACCTTTGAAGGCCATCAGGGGCAAATTGCCAAGGCGCTGACCCAGCTGAAAAAAGCAAGGAGGCCGCTCATCTATGCGGGGGGAGGAGTGATCAGCTCCGGGGCACACCAGGAACTCCTGGAACTTTCCCAAAGCGGTGCTATTCCCGTCACGACGACCCTGACCGGCATGGGCAGCATCCCCTGCGATTATGAGCTTTTCCTGGGAATGCCGGGGATGCACGGGACCTATGCCGCCAACCATGCCATCAATGATTCCGATCTTCTGTTGGCTATTGGGGCCCGCTTCGACGATCGGGTTACGGGCAAGATCGAGCTCTTTGCACCCCGGGCGGGTATCATTCATATCGATATCGATCCGGCGGAGATCGGCAAGAACGTTGCCGCGGATATCCCCATCGTGGGGGATGTGCGCATGGTTTTAAAGGAGATGCTGAAGCGTTTTAAAAAAGGCGAAACGGAAGAGTGGTGCGCAAGGGTCGGGGAGTGGAAGGCTGCACACCCGCCCCGCTATAAGCGGGAGGGGCATCTCAAGCCGCAATTCGTCATCGAAGAGCTGAACCGCCTCTCCGGCGGCGGCGCCATCGTGGCCACGGACGTAGGCCAGCACCAGATGTGGACGGCACAGTATTTTCAGTTTAAGGAACCCCGGACCCTGCTCAGTTCCGGCGGGCTGGGAACGATGGGTTATGGCTTCCCGGCGGCCATTGGGGCGCAGGTGGCTTTTCCCAACCGGCTCGTCATCTGTATTGCCGGGGATGGCAGTTTTCAGATGAATTCCCAGGAACTGGCCACGGCGGTCCATTACCGACTCCCGGTCAAAGTGGCCA
This sequence comes from uncultured Dethiobacter sp., assembly GCA_964487385.1. GTDB lineage: Bacteria > Bacillota > Dethiobacteria > DTU022 > UBA8154 > DUNV01. The sequence goes on along the minus strand of CAZAQM010000031.1, from coordinate 39 downwards.
TTATTAATAACCAGTATCTGGGGATGGTCAGGCAGTGGC
>CAZAQM010000030.1:8249-14918 GCA_964487385.1 uncultured Dethiobacter sp. | reverse complement strand
GAAAACACCCCGCAGATAGGCCCTGCGGCAGCATACCTGCCCGAATGCCGTTTCCTTTTCCCCGCCGGCGGAAAAAAGAAAATTTAGCTCCGCAAGTATTTTGCCCACATCTTCCTTTTTGGATAGCTGGATTAGATAGCCGTTTTTTTTTCTCAAACGATTTTTGCGGTAGGTTAAAATATCGGGAGTTATCTTAAAGGCTCGCTTAAAGAGCATAAAGAGGCGGCGGGCCACCGGGGCATATTCCGTGGGAATGAGGATTTTCCGCGTATTTTTCCCGATCACCAGAGAGCCATTCACCTGCAAAAACGCCTTTATTTCCGCCAGAGAACAGCACCTTTCCGCAAAGGGGCTGCGTGCCAGTTCGCTTTTAACCTGCTGGGCAAAGGAAAGCATCCTTAAGGTCACTCTCCTCTTTCTTTTTTGATATCGCGATGTTCGATGCGCACCTTATACTTTTTTTCCTCCAGCATACGGGCCACCTCATTGGCCAGGGCTACTGAACGGTGTTTCCCGCCGGTACAGCCTACGGCGATAGCGAGTTGGGGCTTTCCCTCCTTCACGTAGCAGGGAAGCAAAAAGCTGACGAGATCTTCCAATTTCTGCAGAAAGCGATGGGTAATGGCCCATTTCCAGAGGTAGTTTCGCACGCGGGCATCGTTCCCGTTTAAGGGGCGCAAGGAATCCACATAATGGGGGTTGGGAAGAAAACGCACATCAAAAACCAGATCGGCATCGAGAGGCAATCCATACTTGTAGCCAAAGGATATCAGGGTGACGAGGATGGACCTTTCCCATGATTCGGGAGCATAGAGCCGGTTAATCTTTTCTTTTAGCTCAGCCGGGGACAGATCGGAGGTATCCACGATCATATCAGCCTTGCCGCGGATATCTTCGAGAAGGGATCTTTCTTCCCTGATCGCCTTTCCGATGCTCCCCCTTTCCGCCAGCGGGTGGCGCCGCCGCGTTTCCTTAAAGCGCCGGATCAGGACATCTTCGGTAGCCTCCAGGAAAAGGATTTCATAGTTAAAACCCATCTCCTCCAGGCGATCCAAAGCCTCAAAAAGTCCGCTGAAAAGCTCCCCGCCCCTGATATCACAAACAAGGGCGACACGTCCTATCTTCCCCTCGGATTGGATGCAAAGCTCAGCAAATTTGGGGATCAGCGCCGGTGGAAGGTTATCCATGGAGAAGAAACCCTGATCCTCGAAGCTGTGCAGCGCCCCGCTCTTCCCAGCACCGGAAAAACCTGTAATTAACACAAACCTGTTCTCCCGCATCATGAGCTATTATCTCCTAAAATTTTTTTGCGGGCGGTCCTTTTTTATAACCCGATTTTTGGTTCAGATTCCTCATACTTTTGGAAGCGCCTTTTCCCGCGGCTCTTTAAAAAGGCTTTCAGCCTGCCCAGATCGGCATTTAGAATTCTCTCCGCGGGGATTCCCACTTCTTCCACCAATTTCAGAGCCCGGGCAAAATCCCCCACATCTGCCGCCACATGGGCATCGCTGCTCAGGGCGACGAGGCCGTCAAATCTTCGCACTGCGCGGGCTATCTCCAGACATCCGCTCATGCTTCCCCGGCGGGCCACAAAAGAGCTGTTGTTGATCTCCAGCACTTTTCCCCTGTTTACGGCTTCCTTCACAACAGCTTCCTCATCGATGGCAAAATCCGGATTCCCGGGGTGAACAATGCCATCCACATAGGGATTGGCCAGAGCATTGAGCAGTGCCTCAGTATTGATCATCCTGCCGGCCGGCTGCAGGCAATCGGTATGAAACCCTGCCCAGACCAGATCGAGTATCTTAAGATAGTTCCCCGTCAGATCGAGGGTACCATCCCTGTCGATAATATTTGCCTCGATCCCCCGCAGTATCTCCACATTTCTCTCCCTCTCCGGCAAAACGGTCAGATTCCCAAAGTACTCCCGGTAAGGGCCCCCGATCATGGCCGGTCCATGATCGGTCAGGGCAATGGCCTGCAGCCCCTTTTCAGCGGCGGCCCTGGCTATCTCGGCATAGGTGCTGTAAGCATGCCCGCTGGCGATGGTATGGATATGAAGATCGGCAACCAACTCAATTTTTTGCATAATAACCCCTGTATTAAAGTATATATCTCTCCAGGAAACGGGCTACCCCGTCTTCCGTATTGGCCATGGCCACAAAATCTGCTGCCTGCTGAACCTCGGGCGGGGCATTGCCCATGGCCACACCTATCCCCGCACATTGCAGCATATCAATATCGTTATAACTATCCCCTATGGCAATGACCCGGGCAAGGGAGAGGTTTTCCCTCTCCGCCAGAAATTTTAGGGCACGTCCCTTTGTCGCCTCCCGGTGGGTAATTTCCAGAAAATATGGGCGTGATTGCACGATGGAAAGGGCAGACGCATACTTTTCCAGGAGCGTTTCCTGCAACCCGGCCAGCCTGCCCTGGCGGTTGATGATGACAAGCTTCGTCGGCTCCTTCCCCGCCTTTTCGAGAAAGGCACCCAGATCCCCCACGGCCTGCAAGGGGATGGAAGCGATGCTCTGATAATAGCGGGAGTTGTCGCTTTCTTCTTTTACGTAGAGCTGATCCTCCAGATAGATATTAAAATAAAATCCTTCCTTTTCCCCAAAACGAAGGATTTCCAAGGCCAGATCATAGGGGACGGAGTGCTCCCTGAGAATCTTATTTTCCTCTGTTGTTTCCCTGATCAGTGCCCCATGATACGTGATGAGGGGCAGGGTAATACCCAATTCCCGTGCATAGGGAAGGGCAGATCTGAACATGCGCCCGGTGGCCAGCGTTACCCCCAGGCCCTGCTGCATGGCTTTACTGAGAGCCTGTACATTGCGGGGGGAGACGGCAAATTTTTCGTTGAGCAGGGTATCGTCCAGATCGAGAGCCAGGAGTTTGTATTTCATTTTTTTCCTCACAATTATTCGTTCTGCCACACCATTAGTGCCCCGGAACCGATTTTAATTTATCTTTGCAAATTTAAGTTTATGCAGTTGTATCATACCATTAACTACTCTAAGATTACAGGGAAAAGGGAGTGCTGTCAACACGGAATGAGTCACCCAGCAGACTAATGCAAGCACAGTTCTATGAGTAACACTTAGAAGATAGGTTATACACAAATTGCAACAACTGAAAAATAAATAGTTTTTACCGCGTTAAACTACGGTTACATTAAAGTCATCTGCCGTATTCCCTTGTGCCCATGATACTCTTTAATGAGGTTTCAAATTTTCTGTTGTCAAAGAACAGCGTTACGTATTGCCCAAACATACTTGATGGCCCCTTGTTGCTGGAACAGAGGGGCAACCCTTAAAAAGTAATTGAATGCCATCGTAACGAAATGTTTATCGCCATAATGGCATTCTTTAATTAGGGATCTATCTTCTAATTTTTAGCAATGTTTTTTTGATAAATAATTCACTATTTCCCTTCAGCCTCTAATTTTTTCTCAATATCCACACGTAAATCCTTTTTGGAAATTTTGCCTACGTTAGTCATGGGAAATTCGGGCACAACTTCGAGGCGTTCGGGAAGCTTAAATTTGGCAACTTTTTTCTCTAATAGGAAATCGACCAGCTCCGCCAAATTAAAAGTTTCTTTTTCTTTTAAGATAACGTAAGCACAACATTTTTCTCCCATAAGGGGATCGGGCATGGCAACAGCGGCGGCATTTTTTACCTTGGGATGTGCTAAAATTAAATTTTCCACTTCCTCGGCGCTGATTTTTTCGCCGCCTCTGTTGATGACATCTTTAATCCGGCCGCTAATTATCAAGCATCCGCTTCCCGGATCCATTTTGACCACATCACCGGATCTGTAAAAACCGTCTTCTGTAAAAGCTGATTTATTGTGCTCTTCTGCCTTGTAATATCCCCGAATTGAGTACGGCCCCCGACAAAGCAGTTCTCCTTCTTCCCCCATCTCGACCTCCCGACCCTCAGGATCTACAATCCTAATTTCATCTGCAGGAGAAAGTGGGCGACCTATCGTTTCAAAAGTAACCCAGTCGCCGTCAGTAACATCTTCGGTTCCCGTCAGCAGGCCTTCGGCCATCCCAAATTGCTGTACCAGGTTGCAGCCCAGCTCGGGCTTGACTCTTTTGGCAATTTCAGGATTCAGTTTTGAGCCACCGGAAATAATGGCAATCAAAGAAGAAAGGTCATAGGATTTTCTGCTTTCAAAATTTAACATCCCGATTATTAATGCAGGGACAAGGCCCATATTGGTTACTTTTTCTTTTTCAACAACTTTACAGATATTTTCCGGAGAAACTAAGCTAGTAAGGACTACCTTTCCCCCCCGCTGGAAAACTCCCATGATTCCCGGGCAGGATAAGGTCATATTATGGGCAAGGGGAGCTATGGCCAGGTAAGTGGAATACTTACTTAAACCAGTATGCATGGCCGCTATTTTGGAAGTATATAAATAGTCATTGTGGGTCCTTGGAATGATCTTTGGTAGGCCTGTCGTGCCGCCAGAGAGCAAAAACACAGCTGCCTCATAAGGATCCGGCTTATTATTTTTCAGCAGATCGACTACCTTATCGTCTTCGCTGTCGTCCTCCAATAATCCCTTTATAGATACATATTCCTCCGGACAGTTATTGCTGACCATAAACACTGTTTCAAGTGTCGGGACATTGTTCCGGACCTCTTCAATAAGTTCAGAAAAAGCAAATCTACCTATTTTTTCCGGAACCAGATAGGCCTTTGCCTCGCACTGGTTTGCTATAAAATCGATCTCTGTCAGGCGGTGTTGGGGAAGACACATGATAGGAATTACACCAATTTTTAAAAGCGCCAGATAGCTGAAAACAAACTCTGTAATATTGGGCAGCTGGACAACTACCCTGTCCCGTGTCTTCAGCCCGGATTTCAGAAAGCCTGCAGCCAAACGATCGGATAATAATTTAATCTGACTATAGGTGTACCTTTCATCCCCGAAGACAAGCGCTTCTTTATCCGGGAAAAAAGCAGCGATCCTGTCAAATGACTCACCAAGGCCCACATTTTGCCAATATCCCTCATCCACATATCTTTTTGCATATTCCTCCGGCCATGGAACACATCCTTGTAACATAAGCAGTTCTTCCTTTCTGGGCTGTTTAATTTAAAATCCTTATTTAGCCTTATTTAACTTAACAACTGTAGATTAGGGACCGCCTTCCCTTTTGCTGTTCCAGCAAGGGATATCTGCCTGGATCCGAAGTTTATCCGGATCCAGGCAGATAGGGGTAACCGCTTGATAGTAATATGGACCTTTATTAAGATTGTGCCGCTTTCTTTTTCGCTGCCCTTTCCGCCACAATACATTCAACTGCTTCAAAACGGCGATCCCTATCCAGACAGGTGTTGCAATAGGTGCACTTGATAACCTCATCATCCCTATTTTCAGCAAGCTTTAGCATCCAGTCGGGATCTGCCAACAGTGGTCTGCATACCCCGATAAGGTCTGCCTGCCCTTTACGCAGGATTTCCTCAGCCTGCTCCAGGGTATTGATTTTTCCCGAAACGATGACCGGGACATCGTAAGGCGCCACCACTTTTCTGAGGGCTTCTGCCAAATAAACATGGCAGCCATCCGGCAAGTTGGCTGTGGGCATGCTTCTTGTAGAACTATAGCCTGTGTACCAGTCACCATCTTCATCTTTGCCCCCAGCGGAAACACTCAGGTAATCCAGGCCTTTCCCTGCCATTAGCTTTGAAATTATCTCAGTTTGCTTCAGTGTGTTGCCGCCCTTAACAAATTCTTCACCGCTTATTCTGGCGCATACGGCATAATTGTCTCCAACTTTCTCGCGAACCATATCCATAATATCTAGAACAATTTTAGTTCTTCCGTATACATCCCGCCCATATTCATCCTGTCGCTTATTCAGAAGCGAAGCAAAGGAAGCAAGGGTATAACTGTGAGCCACATGCAACTCAACAGCGTCAAAACCTACTTTCTTTGCTCTAACTGCAGCATTCACATACTCTTTCTTTACCTGTTCAATTTCCTCCGAACTTAAATCTTCAACCTTCTGTTTCCACCCGGTTTTTTTGGATTTCTTAGCATAGTGAATAAGCTGTACAGATACTTTAGCCCCTTCATCATGAATAGCCTGTACTAATTTTTCCAAGCCGGGCATATATTTGTCATCACAAATTTTGATCAGTTTCGGACTTCTCCTGTCCAGAACTCCTGTTGCTTCAATTACCAGCAGTCCTACTCCCCCTTGTGCCCTACGGCGGTAACGTTCGATAAGTGCATCGGTAACAAAACCGTCCTCTTCTGCCAGCCAGCTGACAACCGGTAACCAGACCACCCTGTTTCTTAATCTTAAATTTCTAAAATTTACTGGAGAAAGTAACATTTTAAGAACCCCTTTCACTTGTATATATTTTAAATAATCTCCAAAAACAATGGGTAATCTATTTACCTTTAAAAATCGGTTTGCGTTTTTCCAGCAGGGCATTTATTCCTTCGACACGGTCAGCAGTGTCAAAGGCAACGATAAAGCTGTCTATCTCTAAATTTAGAGCTGAAGGTAAATCAATGTTTTGCCCTGTATTTACCGTATTTTTCAGAACTTTCATTGTCAGCGGCGGTTTTGCTGCCAGCTTTTTGGCATATTCTTTAGCAACATCGAGCAACTGCTCCTTGGGAACAACTTTATTGACC
>CAZAQM010000030.1:2807-8239 GCA_964487385.1 uncultured Dethiobacter sp. | reverse complement strand
GGCAGCATCGATTGTCTCACCCAAAAAAAGCATCTCTTTTGCACGTGTTAACCCTATAAGTCGAGGCAAACGTTGCGTGCCCCCTCCTCCCGGGAGAACTCCGATATTAATTTCGGGCTGACCAAATTTGGCATTTTCTGCAGCGATGCGAAAATCACAGGCCAACGTAATTTCGCATCCTCCTCCAAGTGCCAGACCATTTACTGCGGCAATTGTAGGTTTGCCTAAGTTTTCCAGTTTGCTGATAACAGAGAGTATTAGTTTCAAAAATAGATGCTGCTGAACAGGCGTATTAGAGAGAACCTCGTTGACATCGGCTCCGGCCGCAAAGGCCTTTTCGCCTGCTCCAATTATAATCACCGACCTGATGGAAATATTCTCCTCAATTTCTTCTAAAATTTTCCCTAAATCGGAAAAAACCTGGCTATTCAGCGGATTGAAGGGAGGACGATACAAGGTAATAATGGCAACACTGTCCTCTATTTCAAGCTTGATTACCTCGGAAATCATTTTTTGTTCACCCCTTTTTGAAATCAATAATTGTACCAGCCAGAACCTGATTTCTTTCCCATTTTCCCTGATCTAATCAGGGCCTTCAAAGATTGGGGAGGATTCCAGCGTGCCTCCTTAAATTCATCATTAAAATATTCCATAATTGAATTAATTACATCCAGCCCGATAAAATCTTGCAGTTCGAATGGCCCCATTGGCCAGTTTAGACCGAGCTTCATTGCCGTGTCGATATCCCCGGGTGTAGCCACCCCTTCTTCTACAAGACGCACTGATTCGATTATTTGGGCCATATTGACCCTGGTAACAATAAAACCAGGGTAGTCCTTTTTAACTTCAACCGTGGTTTTACCCATTTTTTTGGCAACTTCGAAAATTACCTTAATTGTCTCGTCGCTCGTATCATTACCTCTGACTACTTCTACCAGTTTCATAATGGGGGTTGGATTAAAAAAATGCATACCCGCAACACGATCCGCTCTTTTTGTTATACCAGCAAGTATATTTATCGACATGGAAGAAGTATTTGAGGTAATTATGGCTTCGGGTTTACAAACATTATCAAGTTCGACAAAGAGTTTTTTCTTTAGTTCCAGATCTTCGATAACAGCCTCAATTACCAGATCGGCTTCCTTAAAATCCTCTAATCTATCAGTCGTCTTGATACGCCCCAGGGTTACTTGTTTTTGTTCGGCAGTTATTCTGCCTTTCTGCACATTTTTTTCCAAAAACGTTTCAAGACGGTTTACTGATTGACTTACACGGGCTAGTTGAGTGCTTTTTAGCAAAACGCTAAACCCTGATTGAGCAGCAACGAGTGCAATTCCCCCTCCCATTGTTCCTGCCCCAAGAACACCTATGCTAGAAATATCCAACTTAATTCCTCCTTTTTATTTGTCTTCTATATTCAAAAGGTAATAAAACTTCCCGCAAGAGTTTTGATTACAAAATTTTCCCCTGCACCCTCATCTAAGTGCAACTATCGTACCAAATCAAGGTCTCTTTTAATAAAAATACCTTGCATTGCCTATGCGAATGCTTAATAAACAACATTAAAGATATTTGATATTTTAGGCGCAAGGCAATAATTTGGTTTGGTAAACATGTAACACTTTACTGCACACTTTGTGGACGGTGTAAAATTACCGAACAATAATTATGGTATATATTGAATTACTTTATATTCTATGATAAGTTACAATAGGGGATAGAAAATGAATAGTTTAAAGCTTAGGAAGAGTCTGGAAGAGGCATGGAATATTTTTGCCGCAACTGGAAAAATTAATTCATCCATAAGACCCATCATTGCCGAATCCTGGCAAAGATGCTACGCCAAACGTCTTTCGCCTTATCATAATAAAATTTTAAAAAAACACCTGTCAGAAGAAGAAGTAAAAGAACACTCCGATTTATTGGCAATAGCGGTTCCCATCATGAAAAGCTTATACAATTTAGTTAAGGGTTCATCTTTTTTCATTTCGCTGGCAAACAGCAAAGGGATTTATGTAGCAATAGAAGGAGATACCGAAGTAATTGACAATACCCGGGTACGTTTGGGAGACAACTGGACAGAAGAATCCGCAGGAACAAATTCTATTGGTTTATGCTTGTTAAGCCGTAAGCCGACGCAAGTATTTACTGCCGAACACTTTTGTAAAACAGCTCACGAGTGGGCTGCTTCTTCAGCGCCAATTTTTGATGAAGACGACAACCTTTTAGGTGTTCTAACCATGGTAGGTAATTATGATAAGGTTCATCCCCATACATTGGGGATGGTTGTGGCTGCTGCAAATGCTATTGAAAACAGCCTGCAAATACAGAAATCTTATCAAAAAATTGCCGTTTCCGATGCATTTAAAAGTGCCATGATGGAATCAATCAGCGACGGTATTCTTGCTTTAAAAACAGATAGAACAATCATGCATATAAATAAAAGTGCCAGGCAACTTCTCAATATCGCCAAACCGGAAAACGAAACATTATCTCAGCCGCTTTTTACTTTTCTTGGGAAAAACCATTTCCTTTGTAAAAGTATTGATAATTGCTTTGCAAGCGAGATCAACAGCACTTTTGAAACAGGTGAATATAACGCCAATCTGGAACTAATTTATTCTACTAAAAATGAAATAATAGGACTCTTGTTAGTTTTAAAAGAAATGAAGAAGCTAAAAAAGTTTGTAAACCGGTTTGTCGGAGCGAGGGCCACCTATACCTTTGAAGATTTAATAGGGCAGAGCACACTTTTTTTATCAACAGTTCGTCTGGCTAAAATTGCTTCTGGAAGTATTTCCAATGTGCTGCTCCTTGGGGAAAGCGGAACCGGAAAAGAGCTTTTTGCGCACGCAATTCATAATGCCAGCGATCGCAGAAACAATCCGTTCCTTGCTGTAAACTGTGCCGCAATTCCGAGAAGTTTAATTGAAAGCGAACTATTTGGCTATGCAGATGGCGCTTTTACAGGGGCAAAAAAAGGCGGTAACCCAGGGAAATTCGAATTAGCTGACGGGGGAACGCTTTTTTTGGATGAAATTGGCGAAATGCCTTTGGAATTTCAAGTGGTATTATTACGAGTTTTACAAGAAAAATCTATTACCAGAATCGGAGGGGGGAAATTAATTCCAGTAGATGTAAGAATAATTGCCGCGACCAATAAAAAACTCGAAGAAGAGATTAAAACAGGAAATTTTAGGGAAGACCTTTATTACAGGTTGAATGTTTTAAGCATTGCTATCCCTCCACTTCGTGAAAGGCCAAATGACATTGTTATTTTAACTGAACATTTTTTAAATAAACTTAATCAGCGGTTAAACAAGAACATTTCACAAATCAGCCAGGGCGCCTTAGATTCGCTCGTTAGTTACCACTGGCCGGGAAATGCCAGAGAGCTGCAAAATATTTTGGAAAGGACCATAAACACTGCAACAGGCAATATTATTCTGGCTGCTGATTTACCTGTTTCATTTCACAGCACCGCGGGGAAAAAGGAGCCAGCAACACTTGTACCCCTTGAGCACTATGAAAAAGAGCTGATTGCTTCTCTTTTAAATGAAAATAAAGGAAATAAAACAAAGGTTGCCAAAATCTTGGGCATTTCCCGAACAACTTTATACCGCAAAATAAATGAATATAAAATTGACGCCTCATGATGTTATTTATAATATACCTAAAAACGGTGGTGGTATATTAGCCTGTTTATTGGTAATATACCACCACCGTTTTTTACTCATTTGAACTTTTGCAGCAAAAGCTTCAGATAAAAGACCTTAACTTTCAACCCTATTTATTATTGTCTATTCCGCCACTCCAAATCGGTTCGTGTACCTTTTGTAAAATAGTACTCGTCCCAAGCACCAAACCAATCCATAGCATTACCGGCTGTCCAAGAAATCATTGTCTCCTCTCCATCCAGTATCGCAACCTTTGAGGTAATGTTCCCCTCCATGAACCCCTGACGATATAGTCTTCATCTGTCATTTTTAATGCCATAAATAGCCATTGAAATTAGCTCCACGCCTAAAACAGAACATTTATAACCCTGCAAATACCGTCTGGCCTCTAGAAACGTTAATAAATATTACACTGTACCATAATGGAACGATTGGCGCTCCAATTACATTTATAAACAAATAAGACTGCCGTTAAGGGGATATACCTTAGAAGTATCTTATTTGTAACAAAGATGAACACGGCTTGAATAATGATTCTTGATTTATATTAAAGTTGCACTATTTTTGCTTAATAACCATTTAAAAATTTTTATTTGGCAACAAGAATTTTTGGCATAAAAGTTGCAAAATACTTATTATTAAGATTAAATATTATAAAAAGGAGGATAAGATCTCTTTGATTTAAACGTATGTATTTCGATCTTTTTTCCTAAACTTTAGAAGTTTATTCATGAGGAGGTAACTTTTAATGAAAAAATTTTTTATTATCGCTTGTGTACTGTTAAGCATGTTGATCGTATTGGCCACCGCAGGATGTTCAAGCCAGCCATCAAATAATCAAGAAACCAAACCTTCAACGGGGACCCAGCCTTCAGAAGAATCATCCGGAGAAGTGGAAAGTGCTGTGTTTAAAATGGCTCACCACTGGGCTCCTCAAAGCGTCTCAGGCAGAGGGTTTCAGTACTTTGCCGATACTGTGGAAGAAATGAGCGGTGGGAAAATGATCGTTGAAGTATATGCCGCTGATTCGCTGGTAACAGGCGTCGAAATGTACGAAGCCATGTTGGACAAAGTAGTAGATATCGGGTACGTCACAACATCGCAAATTTCCCCTAAAATACGTGATTTGACTATGCTGGAAATACCGGGATTCTATGATTCAGCCAACCCAAACTTTGAATATTTCAATTATGCAGCGGAGATTAGACCGTATATAGAAAAGATCTATGATGAACACGGAATGGTTTTTTTATATGAAATAGATCAGGGTGATATGGTCATCAGCACGAGTAAGCCGGTTAAGAATGCTGATCTTAAGGGAAGAAGAATTCGGGATTACGGTGTGTGGGCAGGAAAAGCTTTAGAAAAACTTGGTGCTGCACCAATGACCATTCCTCCTGGAGATGTTACCCTCTCATTGGAGAGGAATGTTTGTGACGGGGCCATGGGGACTTGGGGATTCGTCGATGGCTTTAAAGTCTATGAGCAAGCCCCATACGTTACCTGGCTGGGCATGGGCGGAGTCAGTGCTCACGTTTTCATGAGCAAGGAAGGGTGGAATTCTCTTAGCCAAAAACAACAGGAAATAATTATGGAGTCGGGTAGACTGGCATCGCGGAAGCACTCAGAATATCTGGCAGAGACAGAGAAAACATTTGTGGAAATTTCTGAAGGTGTGGGAGCTGAACACTACCACATCACAAGCGAAGAAAAGGCAGCCATGATAGAGAAATTTGATCTAATATTCGAAGAATG
>CAZAQM010000030.1:0-2797 GCA_964487385.1 uncultured Dethiobacter sp. | reverse complement strand
TCGATCATGGGACCCTCAGGCAATGCATTGCTAGATAAACATATGGAAATGAGATAAGTATAAATTTTCAGCCCAGTGTGGTTATGCTCAGATTTAAGGGGGTATTCCAAATTAGGAAATGCCCCCTAGATCGTTTATTTCATTTTAAGAAGGGGAAAAAACAGAATGCATCAGATCTATAAAACAATTGAAAAGAGCAGTACTGCTTTAGCTATTTTTTCGGGGTTTCTTATTTTTATTATGTCTGTTCTTTCTACTTATGAAGCGGTCGTAAGAACCGTTTTCAATGCCCCAACCAAATGGACATTGCCTATTTCCATTTTTTTAATGATCTATGCCATTTTCCTAAGTTCCGCCTATTGTTTCTTTCAAGATGGCCATATACGCATAGATATCTTGCTTGACAAGCTAGGTAAATCTCAGCGCCTCATTTTATATAAAATAAACTATGTGCTAAGCGCCCTGCTTCTGTCTCTATTATGCTGGAAAGGCTTTGTTTTAACATCCAGGTCTTTTCAGTATAAATGGCTTACCCAGACGGCCCTGCAGGTACCCGTAGGCTATGTGAATATTGCCATACCAATTGGCTGTGCAATTATGATTTTAGCACTTTTTGCCTTGTTCTTCAAAAAAAGAAATGAATAGGATAGGAGCATAAATGTATGTCAGAATTATTTGTGTTAATATTTTTGTTGGTTTTTTTTGCCCTTATTGGCTTGCCAATAGCCTTTGCCCTTGGCATTACTTCAGCAATAGGCATATGGGTTTACCTATCCCCGACACAGCTTTCACAGATGGCTAACGTGTCCTACTTACAGGGCACAAGCTTTACTTTAATGGTGGCGCCGCTTTTTATCCTGATGTCTGAATTAATAAGCAACGGTGGCATATCGAGAGATATTTTCGATGTGCTGAGCAGATGGTTTAAGAAAGTCCCTGGAGGTTTGGGGATCAGCAATATTTTTGCATGTTCAATTTTTGCCGCCCTTTGTGGATCCAGTCCTGTAACGGCTGTAACAATTGGCAAAATTAGCATACCGGAAATGATGAATAATGGATATAACCGTGCTTTCAGTATTGGATCGACGGTTGCCGGGGGTAATATTGGTATTTTAATCCCCCCGAGTTTAACGCTGATCATATATGGCATCATAACTGAAAACTCTATCAGCAAATTGTTTATGGCAGGCGTGGTCCCCGGCATTTTACTCGCTGTGGGCTTATCTTTGTACATTTATATCGCGGTTAGAATAAAACCTAGCCTAGGGGGTTTGGAGACAAGTAAATCATCCGACATTGATAAATCACCTTTGTCAAACAATGTCAGCTTTTTAAAGGATGTTTTTACCCTTGGCCCTGTCTTTCTGCTTATAATCGTCGTGCTTGGCTCAATGTTTCTGGGAGTAACCACCCCCACTGAAGCAGCAGGAGTAGGCGCCTTTGGCGCCTTCATACTCGTCCTTTCGCTACGAAGACTGAAGTGGGCCGTTTTTAGAGAAGTGCTGAAAGACACCTCAAAGTCGACGGCAATGCTTATGTTTATGATTATTTTTGGTATGGTCTTTGCCTATATAGTCAGTTCCTTGGGAATCCCCCGTGAAATATCACATGCACTCCTAAGCATACAGGCAAGCAAATGGGTTATTTTCACCCTTGTAATGGTTTTCTGGTTAATAGCCGGTTGTTTTTTGGACCCCACCGGTTTACTGGTTATTACCCTGCCAATTCTTTACCCACCCCTTATAGAATTGGGGTTTGATCCCCTTTGGGTGGGGATTATTGCCACCATGGCCGTTTGTATCGGGATGATAACCCCACCTGTCGGTCTAAATCTATATGTTATCAAGGGAATTACCAATGCTCCCTTTACAGAAGTTGTAGCCGGCTCGATGCCATTTTTGCTGGTTATCGTAGCAATTACGTTAATTCTAATAGCTTTTCCTCAAATTACTTTATTCCTGCCTAACATGATGTAAGCAGATTTACTCGTTTTGCCCTGCAACAATAATCTATTACCTTTCAACGCAATGGGAAAATAGCCCCTTCCTCCAAATGCTATTTTCCCAGCTTTTTCTTATTAATAATTACTTGAAAAGGGAATGAAAAATGGAAACTGAGGAAACAAAAAATAGTCAAATTGATGCCATGGTAAAACTGTAACTGCGCGCGGGCCTCATTGGTGGAGTTTGCGGTAAAGCTCCTCGGCCACCGCCGAGCTGATGCCATTTACGGATCTGATTTCCTCCAGGGAGGCCTCCTTGATCGCCTCCAGTCCGTGGAAATGCCCCAGCAGGGCCTTCCTGCGGGCCGGCCCTATGCCCGGGACGCTTTCCAAAAACGAGCTGATGCTGCTTTTAACGTTTAGGTCCCGGCTGAGAGAAAGGGCAAAACGGTGCGCCTCATCGCGAACCCGTTGAAGCAGCATGAGGACCGGGTGTGAGGCCGGCAGGCGCAGTGGATTCTTCCTTCCGGGAAGGAACAGCAGCTCTTCCTCTTCAGCCAATGCCGCCAGGGGGATCCCCGGCAGGTTTCTGGCCCTGAGGACCTGCTGCCCCACGGAGAGCTGGCCACGCCCGCCATCGATCAGCACAAGGGAGGGCAGGGGCAGTTTATCGTTGCCAAAACGGCGCTCCAGCATCTCTGCCAAGGCTCCGTAATCATCGGCAGCCCTCCCCCTTTTAATTTTAAAGCGCCTGTATCCTTCCTTCCAGGGTTTTCCCTGGTGAAAAACCACCATCGAACCCACCGTTTCCTTCCCGCCGAAATGGGAGATATCATAACCCTCAATTCTCTGCGG
>CAZAQM010000029.1:0-15088 GCA_964487385.1 uncultured Dethiobacter sp. | reverse complement strand
AAAGGCGGCAACGAGCATTAAAAGGGTGGAACAGGGAAGGTGAAAATTGGTTAACAGCCCATCCACGGCCCGGAACTGATAACCCGGATAGATAAAAATGTTTGTTTCCCCCTGCCCCTCCTGCAGCAGCCCTTTTTCATCGCACCGGGCCTCCAAAGCCCGGCAACAGGTCGTTCCCACGGCGATCACCCTGCGCCCGGCTTTCCTAGCCCCATTGATTTTTTCCGCTGTGGCAGCAGAAACAGCATAATATTCGCTGTGCATCCGGTGATCTTCCAGGAACTGCGTTTTAACCGGGCGAAAGGTCCCCAGGCCGATATGCAGAGTTAAAAATACCCAGTCAATACCAGATTTCCGCAAGTTTTCAAAAACAGAGGGCGTAAAATGAAGCCCTGCCGTGGGAGCGGCAGCGGAACCCCTGACCCGTGAGTAAACGGTCTGGTAACGTTCTCCATCCTGCAGCTCTTTCTTGATATAGGGCGGCAGCGGCACCTTACCCAGCTGGCAAAGAAGCGGGAAAAGGGCGCTGCCCGCATGTTTAAAGGAGATAATCCTGTTTCCCGAGCTGAGCACCTGCAGGACCTCCGCCTCCAGGCGGCCATCGCCAAAGACGAGCCTGGTTCCGGAGCGGACCCTTTTCCCCGGAAAACAGATTATTTCCCAGGTATGTTCATCCAGGGACCGCAGCAGGAGCACCTCCACGCGTGCAGTTCCGTCCTTTTTCCGGCCCAAAAGACGGGCCGGAAGTACCCTGGTATCGTTTAAAACGAGCAGATCGCCGCATCTCAGCATGGAAGGCAGATCATAAAAGCGGTGGTGCTCCAGGGCACCCGTTTTGCGGTGCAGATAGAGAAGACGGGAATGATCCCTTTGGGGCAGAGGCTCCTGGGCAATTAATTCTGCAGGCAGATGATAGGTAAAATCCTCGGTTTTCAGCATTTTGGCCGCGACTGTAATCCTTTCAATATCCAGAAGTAATTTCTGCCCCGGGGTAATAAAAGGAAAGGATCTCCCGGTAATCATGCCCCTGCCGGGAACGATTATAGGCCCCGTTCTGGCTCATGCCCACCCCATGGCCATAGCCCTGCCCGCGAAAAACAAAGGAAGCATAGGGAACAGAGGAGGATCCCCCGGGGCCCAGGGCTGAAAAATAATTTCCCAGCAACATCCTTTTCATGCCAACTTTGCCGGCAACCCATTTCCCCTCCAGCTCCCTGCAGCATATTTTCCTTGTTACTCCGCTGACACTGGAGGCAATCCAAACTCTGGGCTCCGTTTCTTCCCCGACAGTAAAGAGCAGACTCTTGATCTTTTCTGTTCCCAGCACCGTTCTAACCTGCTCCTGGCGAAAGGTTATCTTTTCCCCGCCGGCCCCTAAAACGCTTAGTTCACCAACTCTCCCGCTGGGCAGAACAGAAGAGGCGATCATGCGCTCGACCCTGCCGAGATCCGTCATTCCTTTGGCAGCCAGGAGAAAGGCCGCTTTTTCGCAGGGAATATCCGTTTCCCAACTGGCATGGGCATGTATTACCATATTACCAAGCCCCAGGGGATTGTGCGGATCATCGAAGGGATCCGGCTCGGAACGCAAATAGGGAAAAGCATAGCCCCAAACATTTTCCGACGCTTCTGTAAAACCGCCGTTTGTGGCGTGGTAAACAGGCTCGATTATTCCTCCGCCATAAGTCAACAGTTCCCCCCGTGTCCCGGCCACAGCCAGATCTGTCTGTGAAAATTCGGCATCCTTCCCGCCATAAACCTGGCAGTGCTGGCTATCGCAAAGGTGATAGCCGCTGTGGCGCTGGGAGGCCTGCTGGTAGAGGGCGTAGGTTCGGGCTGCGACAGCCTGGGCTTTTAGAGCCTCTCCCCCTCCGTAATTCCCCCAGGAAGAGGGCATTTCCCTGGCGACAACCCCGCGCAGGTATGTTTCCAGATCGATGACATTAATGGCGCTAACCTGCTGATAACCGCCCTCCCTCCATATTTCCAGTTCACCCCTGTATTTTTCCCCGTAAGAGGCATTTTTTATCTCAAAAAAGGAGTCGGCAGGATCATTGAGGGCTTCCAGATAAAAGGAGCTACTCAGGTAACCTGTATTTTTCCCGCTTGAATCCCGAATTTCAACGCCATTTCCCGCAGCGGAAAAAGTGTATTCCCCCGGGGGTATATCCACGGTAAGATCGCTGCCACGGTCGATCAGCCTATAGCAATCGCTGAAAGCCACTTTTAGAAAATTATTGGGCAGGGTGATCCCCACCCTCAGCAGGGGTGAGGAAAATGAAGCCGAAGCCGCCTGAAAAGGCGGGGCAGGAAGGGTTAAACAGAACAGGCAAAGAAGCAGATGAAAGACAAGAATCAGCAGGCGTTTCCGGACTTTGGGCATCTTAAAATCTCCTCAGCAAATTAAAAAATAAGGACAACAGAATGCTAATGATGATCATTGTCGTTATGGGGAAAAAAATGGTCAGGTTTTCCCTCCTGATGATGATATCGCCGGGGAGGCGCCCAAGACCTGTACGGCCCAGAAGCAGGAGCAAAAAACCCGTGAGGGCGATAACTCCTCCAATAACCAATAATGTTTTACCGATGCCTTCAAAGCCAAACAAGGCCATTCCCCCATTTTAACCCGCCTTTATTCCCCAGCAGATTCCATCCGTCTCTTTTTTCGTGCTCTTTTATCATATCGTTCCTTTTCGCTGTAAATGCAGCCGCAATAACCTTGCAGATAAAGTTCCTTTTCCCTGGCCAGACGCATGCTCTCCCTGAAAACCGGGCGCAGATCCTCATAAAGAAAACGCACCCCATACTTTTCCGCCAAATCCTCGCCAATTTCCCTGATCTGCTCATGTTTTTGGTAAGGGCTGATCAACAGCGTGGTAGAAAAGGAATCGATACCTTTTTCCCCGGCCAGGCGGGCGGTGGCTTCCAGGCGGAGGCGGTAGCAGTGCGTGCAGCGTTCATTTTCGCGGTTGACGACCAGGCGCAAAAAATCTTCCAGCTGGTATTCCTCTTCCACGAAGAGAGGGGTTTTAACCTCCCTTAAATATTGCCGCAGCGTTTCCTTGCGGCGGGCAAATTCCCGGAAAGGATGGATATTGGGGTTGAAAAAATAACCCTGGGGCGCATAGCCCCTTTCCTTGAAAACCTGCAGGCTGGCAATGCTGCACGGAGCACAGCAGATATGCAAAAGCATCGCTTTACCCATTTATTTCCCCCCTGGAACAGCGAAATTGCAGATGAGCAAAAAATTTATCGGTAACCATCCTTCCCCTGGGGGTTCGTTTCAGAAACCCTATCTTCATCAGGTACGGCTCATAGATCTCTTCGATCGTCTCCGCCTCTTCGTTGAGGGAGGCAGCAATCGTTTCCACCCCGACAGGCCCTCCGTCAAACTTTTCGGCGATCGTTTCCAGAAGGAGATAATCAGTTTTATCGAGTCCCAGCGAGTCGATCTCCAGTATTTGCATGGCCTCATCAGCAACCCCCGACGTAACGGTATGATTCGCCCTGATCTGGGCATAATCCCTGATCCTTTTCAGCAGCCTGTTAGCAATGCGGGGGGTCCCCCGGGAGGCCCGGGCAATCTTATCAGTACCGCCGCCATCCACCATCAGTCCGAGAAGAACGGCGGAACGCTCCAGGATCTTGCCGAGGGATTGTGCATTATAAAATTCCAATCTTTCGATAATGCCAAAACGATCCCTCAGGGGCGAGGTTAACAGCCCGGCCCTGGTAGTGGCGCCGATGAGCGTAAAATGGGCCAGGTCGAGCCTCAGCGAACGGGCACTGGGCCCCTTGCCAATGATGATATCCAGGGCAAAGTCCTCCATGGCCGGATAAAGGATCTCCTCCACGCTGCGGTGCAGGCGGTGGATCTCATCGATAAATAGGATATCCCCGGGCGCCAGATTAGTTAAAAGTGCTGCCAGATCCCCGGGCCTTTCGATGGCCGGCCCGGAAGTCACCCTGATGCTCACATCCATTTCCCTGGCGATGATGTTTGCCAGGGTCGTCTTGCCCAGTCCGGGAGGACCGTGCAATAAAACGTGATCGAGGGGTTCGCCCCGCTGCCTGGCTGCCTGAATATAGATGCTCAGTTTTTCTTTAAGGTTATCCTGCCCGATAAAGTTTTCCAGTTTTTTAGGCCTGAGGCTGGCCTCATAAGGGGAATCCTCATCTTTTAAATGGGAAGAAATAATTCTATTATCCATTTTTCTGTTTTCTCCACTCCCAAAAAACTAAACCCCGGTCAGCCATAGCCCTGACAGAGGGATAAAAAACTGCCGCAACACAGCCCTGGCCCTAAAAGCGCAAAGCCCTGCCTCCCGTCAGAGCAGTCCCAGGGCCTGCTTAAAGAGCTCCTCCATTTCCAGCCCCGGGCTCTCCCCCATCTTATTTTTAACCCGGGCGACCTCTTTTGCTGTATAACCGAGAGAAAGCAGCGCTTCCTCCACATCCTTCCATACCCTCAACTCATCCTGGGCCGGCAAGGCTTCCTTATCCGCAAAAATCATTTTTCCCTTAAGCTCGTACACCAGGCGGCTTGCAGTCTTTTGCCCAATCCCCGGCACATTGGTCAGGAGCTGTATCTCTTCCCGGGAAAACGCGCCATGTAATTGATCCAGGGTAAGATGCCCCATAAGGGATAAGGCTATCTTTGGGCCAATACCGCGCACTCCCAGGAGAATCCCAAAAAAATTTCTCTCTTCGGGCCCAAAGAAACCATAGATATTGATGGCATCTTCCTTTACCTGCAAATATGTAAAGAGTGTCATCTTTTCCCCTATTGGGGGCACTTTAAAATAGAGGGAAGCCGGAATATGGATTCGTACCCCCAGCCCCATCCAATCCAAAACGAGGTATTGGGGATGGCTTTCTTTGAGTATCCCGCTTAGAAAATCGAGCATGGCCTTTAGCCGCACCTCCGCATAATATCCATCAAATACTGCCGCCAACACAGCAAAAGAGAACTGCTAGCGGCCCTCCACATGGCGGCGCCAGTTTATTGTTTGCAGATGGCTGATGGCTATCGCCAGGGCATCCGCTGTATCATCGGGTTTGGGCATTTCCTCCAACCCGAGAATGAGGCGGACCATTTGCTGCACCTGTTTCTTGTCTGCTTTTCCATAGCCCGCAACGGATAGTTTGACCTGAAGGGGGGTATATTCATAAACCGGGCATCCTGCCCTGGCTGCCGCCAGAAGGACGACTCCCCTTGCCTGTCCAACCTGCAGGGCTGTCCGCGTGTTTGCACAAAAAAACAGCTGTTCGATGGAGAGCGCCTCCGGCAAATATTTTTCCAGCAAGGCATTGACATCGCCAAATATTCCCAGAAGCCGTTCGGGCAGCGGCAAGGAAGCCCGGGTGCTGATACAGCCATAATCAACAGCCTGGAGCAGTTCATCGGTTTTTTTAACGAAACCATAGCCCGTAGCAGCAAGGCCCGGGTCAATACCAAGGACCAGCATCGGGTTCACCTGTGTTTCTCTTTATTTGGAATCATTGCCTGAATGCTACATTCTACAAAAAAATATCTTTTCCCTGCCGCAGTGCGCTAAAGAAAAGATGTTTTCAGGAAGTCAGGTTTTCTAAAAGCAAGAGTTTTTCCTCCTGATCGCGGAAGGGAATCCCCTTGGTCAGCTCATCATAATAAACACGTTGCACCGGGTAGGGCAGCACTTCTTTCAGCTTGGCCCCGCCGTCGGGAAGCCTGGAATAGACAGCAATCCATTCGCCACAAATACCGAGAAAAAACTCCTCTTCTCCATCGCCCTGCCGGCAATCGATCTCCCCGATTCCTGCCCCCGGATCGTTATCTTCCGGAATAAACTCCGCTTCATAGGGGGGACTGTTTTCCTCATCCGTTTTTTCTTCCCCAGGCCCGGGAGCAAAGCGCAATATGTACACAAAGAGAACGAGGCAGATGAAGAACAAAAAAAGAAGGGCATATCTTTTCTTCGCCAATGCCATCACCTCAGGGAAAGATTATTTTATCTTTCCCTGAGAAAAACAATCATATTCCGGAAGCTTTCAACCCTCCAGAGATTGCATGATTTCATCGGGTATATCAAAGTTTGCATATACGTTCTGGACATCATCGTGCTCCTCCAGCGCCTCCAGAAGGCCGAGCACCTTGGCAGCCTCTTCCGCATCCTCGACAAAAATGGTGTTTTCCGGCACCATCGTTACTTCAGCGGAGCTAAATTCAACCTGCTTCTCCTCAAAAGCCGCCCTCATCTTCTCAAATTCCTCCGGCGGGGTGATGATCACATAACTGTTATCCTCTTCAAGAAAATCATCGGCCCCGTTTTCCAGAGCTATCGTCATCAGATCATCCTCCGGCGGGAGGGATTCCTGCTTATCCAGCGTGAAATAACCTTTGCGTTTAAACATCCAGGCCACGCAACCCGATTCTCCCATACTTCCTCCCCGGCGGGAAAAAATATGCCGGATTTCCGGTGCTGTTCTATTGCGATTATCGGTCATAATATCGATTAGGACAGCAATACCCCCGGGACCATAGCCTTCATAGGTAACCTGTTCCAGATCAGCCCCTTCGAGCCCCCCCAAACCTTTTTGTATCGCTCTGGTAATATTATCATTCGGCAGATTGGCTTCCCGGGCTTTCTGGACCGCCAGCCTGAGGCGGAAATTTGCCTCCATATCCCCTCCGCCTTCCTTGGCGGCAACGGTGATCTCCCTGGCAATTTTAGTGAATACCTTTCCCTTTTGAGCGTCAGCGCGTGCTTTGCGGTGCTTTACGTTTGCCCATTTCGAGTGTCCAGCCAAATAATCTCACCCCCATCGGTAGACGATATTTAACCGCCGATATTGATCATCGGCCGTTTCCCCGCAAATTGTTTCATCCTCTCCAAAGAATCGCCGGCACTCTTCCCCGGATCGGGCTTCTGCAGCAATGCCTTTTTAAAAACGTTTTTCATCTGCTCCGGCTGATCGAGATATGGGCGCAAATCAAGTTCCTCGGCAGAAAACAGGCAGGGTTTTATCTTGCCGTCGGCGGTCACCCTGAGCCGGTTGCAGCGATCACAAAAATGACGGCTTAAAGGAGAAATGAGCCCTATTTTACCCACAGCCCCCTCCAGTCGGCAGTACCTGGCCGGCCCGCCGCCATGATTACCTTCCACGATGGACAGTGGGCCAATGGTTTGGGCTATTTCCAAAACCTTGTCCAGGGAGAGAAAATACTTGGACCAGTTGCTTTGTTGCCCGCCCACTGGCATATATTCGATGAAACGGATATCCAGCTCGCGGCTAAGAGTCAGCCGCACAAATTTTTCGATCTCGTGATCATTGATGCCCTTGAGCAGGACCACGTTTATCTTGACGGGCCTTAGCCCCACATCCAGCGAGCGATCGATCCCCCTGAGCGTGCTGTCAAGCTTCCCGCCATTGGTAATCTGGCGGAAATTGGCTTCATCCAGGGAATCCAGGCTGATATTTACCCTTTTTAATCCGGCTTTGGCCAACCCTGGCGCCAATTTTTCCAGAAGGATCCCGTTTGTCGTCAGGGAAAGATCCTTAACCCCCTGCAAATCTGCCAGGCCGCCCACTATTTCCAGAAGCCCGGGGTGTACAAGAGGTTCGCCTCCAGTCAGCCTGATCCTGCGTATACCCAGTTCCGCGGCAACCCGGCCGATTTTTAAATAGTCCTCCACCCCAAGGGATCCCTCTACCGGTTCGATACCGCAGCTCCCGGGATCCGAACGGCAATAAAAACAGCTAAGATTACATTTATCCGTTACGGAAAGACGAAGATAGTTTACCTCTCTCCCAAACTGGTCCATTAATTTCTGCATCTCCAACAGCTCCTAGCGGTAAAGTAATTTTATCGATAAAATTATTACTGTCCGGCACCGGCCTTGGCTCGTTTCCGTTCTGTCAGGCGCACCAACAGGATGCCCGCCTGATACAGCAGATACAGTGGAATGAGCATCATTATCTGCGAAAAAACGTCCGGCGGGGTAATAATTGCAGAAATGATGGCCAATATTAGCAGGGCATATTTCGCATTCATCCTCAAAAACGCGGAGGATACCAGCCCTAGATAACCTAGAAACCAGAAAATGAGAGGAGCCTGAAAGGCAAATCCAAAAGCAATTAAAAAGGAAAAGGCAAAAGAGATGTAGCTATTAATACTAAACAGAGCGGTGAGACCTTCTTTGGCAAAACCCAGGAAAAAAAACAGTGCATAAGGGAAAACAACAAAATAGCCAAAGGATAAGCCCAGCACAAATAGAAAAGTCATAGAAAAAAGCATCAGGAAAAGAAATTTTTTTTCCGATCGGTGCAAGCCGGGCAGAATAAAGGCCAGCAGCTGGTAGATGAGAAAGGGCATCACGAGAATAACCCCTGCAATAAAGGAAAGCCTTATTTGTGACATGAAAGCTTCGGCCGGGGTTGTATAGATGAGCTGCAAATCGCTGGCCGGCCTGGTTAAAAAGCCCAAAATTTGCTCGATAAAAGGATAACAACCAACAGTAGCAACCAATATAGCGATAGCGATATAAATAAGCCTTTTGCGAAGTTCGTCCAGATGCTCAAAAAATGACATTTCCGCTTGAGGCTTGCTTTTCAGCGCCATCCCCTACCCCCATTTCAACCCTGCAGCCTGACCGGAATATTTTAGAGGAAACTAAAGTAGGCTAGTCCCTGTCTTTTTTCTTATTTTTCCCGGACAAGCCATCCCTAAAGTTGTTTACGGCCTGTCCAACGGATTTGCTCAGCCCGGGCAATTTCCCAGGGCCAAAGATAATTAGTACGATGCCAATAATTAGGGCGACTTCCAGCCAACCTATTTTTCCCAAAAAAGGCATTTTACCACCCCTGATCATCCCTAGTCTTTTTCTGCTTTTGGCTTATTATCTTCCTCCCCATCATCTAGATCGCTCTCAATGTTAATGCTTTTTTTCATTTCCGTAGCTGCTTTTCTGAACTCCCGGATGCCTTGTCCAAGGGAACGTCCCAGCTCCGGCAGCTTTCGCGGCCCAAAGATAATCAAAGCCAGAACGAGAATTACAAGTAATTCCTGGGCTCCTATCCTGCCAATCACAGACACCACCCTTCCGTTAGATAATTACCTCTTTTACATTATCCCTTTTTACTGGCATTACGTCAACAGTTATTCAGCTTAATGCTGGGGGAAGGTCAAATTGATGACGGTTTCCGGCACCTCCCCCGGGTAGATCGTATCGGCCAGGGGCACTGTCGTCTGCACTTCCACGTGGGAGGATACAAAAGGGATGACAATACGAACCTCTGCATTGACGGCCAGATAGATTTTATGGCGAACCTGATTGATCCCTGCATCGTCAAATGAATCGATGAGCGTTGTATTTACCCTGCCCATGGGAAATAGTTTTACCGGTACGGGCGGCCCATGGGCGGCAAAAAAATAGTTGTCAAATATCTCGCCAAGGGGAATTTTCAGCGGATCGCTGCTAATTTCCATGAGGGCATCCTGAGTAGCCAGAGTTGTTTCCGCAATTAAACGGTTTATTTCCATCGTGTTGACCTGGGCCATAACGATGCGTTCCCCCTCATCCAGCTTTAAATTGATTAAATCCTGGTAGGAGACCCCCCGGGCGACTTTATCCAGGATGGCATTATTTATTGCTTCCGTGGCAATCCGGCTTGTCTTTAGCTCGGCGATGGAAAGAATGGCCGGTCGCATGCGCCGCTCGGCAAAGAGCAGTCCCTGGAATAATAAAAAGATGATCAGGCAAAAAAGGATAAATGAAACCATACGATAGCTGTACAGGCTTTTTTTAAAATGGAAAGGCAACTTTTTGCGCAGCATCAAAACCAGGCCTCCACCAGTAACTATAAATATGATTATTGTAAACTTTTTAAAAAAATACCTTTAATTCCACAAATCACCTTGGACGTGGATTTTGCCCGTTAAGCAGTTGTGATATAATAATGAGAAGAAAGAGGGGGAAATATGCATGCCTGAAAGAACAGGAACCCGGGAAAACCGGAATAAAAGTGCTGTAAAAAGGAAAAAACCAAAAAAAGGCCTCTTGCGCGCCTTCAAAGTTTTGCTCCTGCTCGGTTTTATTTTGTTCATTTTCCTCGGGATAGGGGCTATTGCCCTGGTTTATGCCTGTATAAAGGATGTTCCCGAATTTGATCCCCATTTGCTCAAGCCGGATGTAACCTCTTACATATTTGACAGTTCGGGAAAAGAAATTGCCAACCTTTACTATGATCAGAACCGTGTCGAAATTCCTTTGGAATCCGTCCCCCTTCACGTACAGAGGGCTTTTATCGCCATTGAGGATGAGAGATTTTACGATCATTTTGGCGTCGATCCTGTGGCTATCGTGCGTGCCCTGGTCAGCAATATAAAAAACCGCAATTGGACCGATCAGGGAGGCAGTACGATCACCCAGCAGATCATCAAAACTGCCTTTCTTACCCCGCAGAAAACCTACCAAAGGAAAATTCAGGAAGCCTGGCTGGCCATCAAAATGGAAAGGCAATACTCGAAAAATGAAATCCTGGAAATTTATCTCAACCAGATTCCCTTTGGCCAGGGAGCATACGGTATCGAATCTGCTGCAACAACCTATTTTAACAAGTCCGCCGAAGAATTAACGCTGGCCGAAGCGTCTCTCCTGGCCACAATCCCCCGTTCCCCCAACTATTACTCCCCCTTCGTCAACTTTGAGGCGGCCAAACAGCGCCAATCACTGGTTTTGCAGAATATGTACCGTCTTGGTTTCATCTCCCACCAGAAGATGACCGATGCCCGGGAGGAAGAAATTATTCTGGGGGAACCCCCCTCCCGCCAATATGACTACCCTTATTTTGTCGATTATGTGCTTCATCACGAGCTGATTCACACCCTCATGTCACTTCCCCAGTACAAAACCAGGGAAGAAGCATACGAAGCCGTCTATAATATGGGGCTGAAAATTTATACCACGCTGGATACCGATGCCCAGAAGAAAACTGAAGAGGTGATCAGCAACGAAAGCCTCTATCCTCAGAATGTGCGAGTGGATATGGCCCTTCTCAAGGAAATGATGAAAGAAAAAAGCCTGAACAGCTACCCCAAGGAGGTCCTCACGGAGGATGGATTGCTCCAGCCCCAGGCTGCCGCTGTGGTAGCCAACCCTGTTTCGGGAGAAGTCCTGGCCCTCGTCGGGGGCAGGGAATATAGCAAGAGCAATCAAAGCCTGAGGTATCTCAGCCGCAGACAACCCGGTTCAGCCATCAAGCCCATCGCCGTCTACGCTCCGGCTATGGAGGAAAATCTGATCACCCCCGGTTCTATTATCGACGATGCTCCTTTTATCAGGGGCAGTTGGGCGCCGGAAAATTTTGATCGGCTTTTTCGCGGCCTGGTTACCGTCAGGGAGGCCCTGGTCCCCTCATTAAACGTGGCAGCAGTAAAGACTTTTGCCCAGTTGACTCCGGAAATTGGCCTCGCTTACCTCAAGCAAATGGGGGTTACCTCCATCCAGGATGGGGATTATAATCTGGCCACGGGTATCGGGGGTATGACCCAGGGCATAAGCCCTTTGGAAATGGCTCAGGCTTATGCTGTCCTGGCCAATCAGGGAATAAAGGTTAATCTGCATACGATCAAAAGAATTGAGGATCGCAACGGGCAGACCATATTTGATCAGCGCAGCGAACCGGAGGCTGTTCTCTCTTCGCAGACCGCCTATATGATCACCGATATTTTGAAAGATGTGGTCAGAAGAGGAACGGCGGCCAGACTCAGGGTGGGCAGGCCGGTGGCGGCTAAAACGGGAACGACCAGCGATAACAGGGATGCCTATTTGGTTGCCTATACCCCCGATCTGGTCGCTTCTTTTTGGATGGGGCATGATATTCCCACCACCGGAAAAATAAGCGGGGGAAGCGGGACGACGATTCCCTTTATGAATGCCATTTTGAGCAGTGCGCTCGAGGAGAGGGAACCCACGGACTTCAGCAGGCCCTCGGGCATTACCGGGCCGGTGAGCATCTGCAGCAAGTCCGGCCTGAGGCCAGGTCCTTTTTGCCCTCCCGAGGCCATTACCAACGAAATATTTCCATCATCCCAAGTACCCCAGGAAACGTGCAATATACATGTGGAAATGGAGATCTGTTCCCTGAGCGGTCTCCTGGCCGGGGAATTCTGCCCTCCGCACAGCATCGAAAACAGGGTTTTTCTTCTCAGGCCCGAATATGAGCTGACGGACGAACGCTGGAGAGGGGCCCCGGGGAGAGCGCCAGCGGATGCCGAACAGCAGCCGCCCCAGGAGCACTGCCCGGGTCATCTGCCCGGCTCCGGAACAGAGGGCTTTGCCGTCTCCCTGCTGGAAGAGCCCCCCAGAGCCTTCCTTTGGTGGAACCAAAGGGAAAATATCGAAGAATACCTGCTCTACAGAAAGCTGGACAGCGAGATGGATTTTACCCTGCTGCAGGAG
This sequence comes from uncultured Dethiobacter sp., assembly GCA_964487385.1. Lineage (GTDB taxonomy): Bacteria > Bacillota > Dethiobacteria > DTU022 > UBA8154 > DUNV01. Next base: position 2,645 of record CAZAQM010000029.1, on the reverse strand, counting down.
TTTTCGGGCAGCGCCAGCCAGTTTCTCGATGCCGATATCCTTGAGGGAAATGTCTATGTTTACAAATTAGTGGCTGTTACCGAAGAAGGAATGAGGTTAGGGGGGAGCGAGAAAGTCCTCGCAGTGCCCTTTGCCTCCGGCAATGGCGGGGAAGGCAGCGGCGAAAGCGAAGGAGAACAAAGTGCGGGAAGCCAAAACGGAAGGGAGCAAAACGAAGAGGATGCTGATTTCTGGCAACATGGCCATCAGCACTAGATTTTTAATTTTTTTTCAGCTCAACGATGGTGGCGCCGGAACCCCCTTCACCCTGGCCTCCCAACCGGAAGGCGGCCACCCTGCCAAGGTTTTTTAGGTAGCTGTGGACACCCTGGCGCAGCCTGCCCGTGCCTTTTCCATGTATGATATCAAAGGTATCCAGATTGGTTAAAAGTGCATCGTCAAGATACTTATCAAGCCTTAAAATCGCTTCATCCAACGTCATTCCCCGCAGATCGAGGCGCGGCCTGAGGGCGTTGCTCTTTTCGCGCATGAGATCCATCTGTCCCTGTTTTTGCATAGAGGCAACTCTGCGCCCCCTGCCTTCTTCTGCGATTTTCTTTTTTTCCAGCGGGAGGGAAAGATCCCCAAGACGCGTTTCAACTTTGACCGATCCAGACTGTACCCGGATCTCCTCTTCGGAGATTATGCGCGTTATATAGCCGTGACTGCGCAGACTGTTTATATATACCTCCAGGCCCTCGTCAAGTTCCTCCGCCCGTAAGTTTTTGCGAATGCCGCCACCGTCCGCTTCGTCCTGCAAAGATAGCCCGGACTGCAGATTTTTAAGCGCCTCACCGGTTTCTTTGCCCAGGACATAGGCCTCGGCAGCACTTTTTTCCTTTTCGCTTTCTGCCCGGTAAAGCCTTTTCAGGATCGCCTCGCTCTCCCGCTTTGTCGTTCTAAGGATGCTTTGGGCCTCCTCACGGGCTTTCTGCAACATATCCCTGCGCTTTTCTTCCAGCTTGTTTTTCTCTTCCTCAATTTTTTGCCGGGCAGCCTGCATATCGATCTTGATTTCCTCTATTTCACGGCTGCTTTCGGCAAATCTTTGTTTTTCTTCGGCAAGACCGCTGACGACCTTATCCAGGTCGAGAAAGTCCTTGCTGATAAAGGAATGGGCTTTGGCGATCAGTGTCGGAGTAAGGCCCAATCTTTCGGCAATGGCCAGGGCGTTGCTCTGTCCCGGAACGCCAATCATGAGTCGATAGGTGGGAGCCATCGTTGCCGGGTCGAATTCCATCGAAGCGTTTTCCATTCCCTCTCTCAAGTGGGCAAAAATTTTCAGTTCGTTGATATGGGTAGTGGCTACCGTTCTCGTGCCCCGCAGATGGAGCTCTTCGAGGATGGCCATGGCCAGGGCGGAACCTTCGGAAGGATCGGTCCCGGCGCCAATTTCATCGAGAAGAACCAAAGAGGATGCACCAGCCCTGCGCACGATGCGGATGATATTTTTAATATGCCCGGAAAAGGTGCTTAGGGACTGCTGGAGGTCCTGTTCATCGCCGATATCTGTCCAGATTCCATCGAACACCGACATCTCCGTTCCGCTTTCTCCCGGAAGGTGAAGCCCGCACTGGGTCATCAGGGCAAAAAGGCCGATTATTTTTAAGGTTACCGTCTTGCCTCCTGTATTGGGCCCGGTGATGATCAAGGTGGAAAAACTGTCGCCCAGATGGAGATCGATGGGTATGACTTTTTCACCGGAGAGAAGAGGATGACGCCCCCTAACGATGCGCACATAACCCCTGTTATTGAGCAGGGGGGTTCTGGCTCCCTGGGCCAGGCTGAGGAAGCCGCGGGCCAGAATAAAATCCAGCTCGCCGTAAATTTCCAGGGAGTCCGCTATCGCCTCGCTCCTCCCGGCTACAAGAACAGTAAGTTGGCGCAGGATGCGTTCGGTTTCTTCGTCGATTTGCTTTTTTACCATCTGGTATTGATTGTTTAATTCCACAGCCGGCAGTGGTTCCACAAAAAGCGTCTGGCCGCTGGCCGATTGATCGTGGACCAGGCCGGGAATATTGTTTCGGCATTCCTGTTTAACCGGAAGGACATAGCGCTCATTCCTGATGGTGATAACGTTTTCCTGCAGGTATTTCCGGTAATGGGGGGAACGCAGGTAAGATTCCATGCACCTTTGGACCTTTTCCTGCAAAATTCTTTTTTCCCGGTGAAGGGAATAGAGGGTTGGGGTAGCGTTTTCCCTGATTTCGCCGCTTTCCGAAAATGTTCTTTCCAGCTGTGAGGACAAGGCGGGAAAGAGGGTCAGATCAGCAAGATACTGCTTGAACAGGGGGAATCTTTCCCCGGCATATTCATATTGTAAAAAGCCATTTTTAACCGCTTCCAGTGCCTTTAGGAAAAGGCCGATCTCCACCAGCTCCCTGGCGCCGAGTACGCCCCCTTTTTCCGCCCGGCGCAGGTAGGGAAAAAGATCGCCGCATGTTGCCAGGGAAAGGATACTCCCGCCGATAATTCCCACGGCTTCCGAAGTCTCCTCCTGGAGCCTGCTCACTTCCTCCAACGAGAGAGACGGTTTCAGTCCGGCAACCCTTTGTTTCCCCAGATGAGTTCTTGTAAAGGCTTTTAGCTGCTCGATTATTATGGAT